>NZ_DATBNB010000885.1 GCF_036554565.1 Longimicrobium sp.
GCGGGCCTGGCCGAGCTTGAGCGCGGCACCGGGGTTCTTGTTGACATAGGTATGCTCCACCGCCGCCTCCTCCGGCTGCCAGGCGGCGAGGATCTCGTTCAGCGCGCGGTGCAGCGTCTTGGCGCGCAGGGCGGCGGTGCCGGCGTACGCCTCCTCGCCGGGGAGGTTGACGCCGTAGTGGAAGGTGGGCGCGCGCAGCACCCCGAACTCCTGCGACAGGTCGCGCGCCAGCGCCTCGGCCACGCAGGTGCCCGCGCCCACGGGCAGGTGGGGCCCCGACTGGTCGCAGGCCCCCACGGGAATGATCAGCCGGCGGTCGCGCCGCAGGTGCAGGGCGACGTCGGTCCACGGCAGGTCCGAAAGTGCGTAGGAGCGCTGGGGTTTGAGCATCGAGACGATGGCGGTTGCGGATGACGCCGCGAGCACGCAAGAAGCGGCCCCCGCCCCGCCCGCCCGCGACGCTGCGGCGCGCGCCGGGTGGGCCGCGGGATGGGCGTCGCTCCTGCTGCTGGCGGTGTGGATGGGCCAGCTCACCCCCGGCTGGCTTCCCGCGGCCGCCACCTGCGCCCTCGCCTGGGCGGTGCTCGCGCGCACCGTCGCCTGGCCCTGGCGGGCGGCAACGCTCGCCGCGCTCGCCGTAACCGTGGGGCTGGCGGCGCACACCCAGCGGCAGCTGTGGAGCGTGGCCCACGACTGGTTGCGGGTGCGCGCGGCCGTGGACAGCACCGCTGGCGAGCGGGTGAACGAGGGGCTGGACCAGCTCTTCGACCGCGGCGGCCGCGCCGTGCTGGGTGCGGCGGACCTGGCGGGCGGGGCCACGCGCCCCAGCGCCGGCCTCTTCGCGGAGATGAGCCGCATCCGCCATGAGACGGGGATGACGGCGCTGGCCATCTACCGCCCCGACGGCTCGCCCCTGGTGTGGGCGGGGGAGCACCGGGGAGCGGTGCCCGATTCGGTGAAGGGCGGGATGGTGGAATCGTCGTTTTCCGCCGGCCCCCTGTTCGGGTACATCTATTTTTCCGAGCGCCTGCAGACGGGGAACGTGGCCGTCGCGGCCAAGCTGCTGCAGGCCCACGTCAAGATCGGCGAGGGGGTGCAGCCGTACGCGGAGCGCTTCGCAGAGCGAAACGGCATCGTCCCGCTCTTCACCACGCCGGAGCTGGCGCAGGGCGACCGCATCTGGGACTGGGCCACCGACTCCGTCACCATCCTCAGCGGCGTCTTCGAAACGCTCACTCAGCAGGGCTGGCGCGACCGCGTGATCCAGCGCGGGCGCGAAGACGTGACCAGGGCCCTGGCCATCGCGGCCCTGCTGATGGCGATCGCCTGGTACCGCCGCCCGTCGCGCGACCCCGCCCTTCCCGTCGCCGTCTTCACCGCCGGGCTCCTGCTCCTTCCCCTGGCCGACGTCTCGGCCGCTGCGGGGCTGTTCTCGCCCGTGCGCTTCGTGCTTCCGCTGCCGGCGGACGTTACGCTGGGGCAGCTCCTCGTCGTGCTGTGCGGTGGCTCCATCTGGATGCTCGCGCGGCAGAAGGCGGGGCGCGTGCTGGGCCGCGTACCGCTGGCTGTGCGCGTGGCGCTGGCCGCGGCGGTCCTGGTGACGGCGTTCTGGATGGTGCGGCACTCCGTGGCGGCCTCCGTGCTGGCGGAGCGCGAGGGCGGCGGCGCGCCGCTGATCGTGGGCTTCGCGCTGGGGCTGGCGCTGCCGCTGTACCTGCTCTTCGGCCGCCGGGGCGACGGGCCGGTACGCACGCAGATGGTGGCGGCGGCGCTGGCGGTCTCCGCCGCACTCGGACTCCTGCTGGCCGCGTGGTGGGGGCCGGGGCGCCACGTGCCGGTGTGGGCCGCCGCGGCGTGGGCCGTTCCCTTCGCCCTGGCCGCCGCGGGGGTGCCGCGCAGCGAAAGCCGGCGCGGCGCGCTGCTCCCGTGGGCGTGCGTGGCGTGGATGGCGGCCACCCTGGCCCTGCCCACCCTGTGGACGATGCACGTGGACGAGCGGCTGCGCGACTCCGAGCGCGAGCTGGTGAAGCTGGGCACCCAGGCAGACCCGTTCCTGGATTACCTGCTGCGTCAGTTCGCCGAAGAGGTGCTGCGGCTGGACGCGGAGGGGCGGCGGGGGGTGAGCCTGCTTTACCAGGCGTGGGTGGAGGCGGGGCTGGCGAGGGAGGGATACGAGGCGCGCATCACCCATTGGAACGGCGGCCGCGCCGGGAGCGAGCTCCGCCTGGCCGACGCCACCCTGCCGCCGGAACGCGTGGCCGCCCTGCTGGAGCTGGCGCGCCGGGAGGAAGAGCCGAAGCTGGAGCGATTGACCAGCGTTCCCGGCCTGCACTACCTGCTCGTCGTTCCCCTGGCTGGGGGGCAGAGCGTGACGGTGGCCGTTCCCCCGCGCGCCTACCTGGGCCGCTCGCACTCGCTCGCCCGCTTCCTGGACCCGGAGGACAGCGACGCGACCGACGCGGCGGCCACGCTGTCGCTGGTTCCCGCACCCCCCGGCGCGGCGGAGGCGGGGGGCGCCGTCCGCTGGGTGCGCGCCGAGAACGGCTGGCGCAGCGAGGCGACCGTCGCCTTTCCCGGCGCGCGGATGCACGCCCACCTGCTGGTGCCCACCCCCACGCGGCTGATCCTGTTCGCCCGCGGCGTCGTTTCCCTGGCGCTGGTGCTGGGGGCGCTGGCGGGGCTGTGGGCGCTGGGCCGCACCCTCTGCGGCGAGCCGCTGGGGGTGGAGCCGGCGCGCTGGGGATGGATCTTCACCTTCCGCGGCCGGCTCACGGGCGCGCTGTTCATCTTCTTTCTCCTGCCGATGGCCGCGTTCGGCGCCACCGCGTACCGCGCCCTTTCGCGCGAGGTGGAACGCACCGCCGCCGCCATCGCCGACCGCGCGCTGACCCAGGCCGCCTCCGAGGCGCGCGGGCAGAGCCTGTCGGCGCTGGCCCGCCACGTGGACGCCGACCTGCTCCTGTACGAGCGCGGCGTGCTGCGCCAGGCCGCCGCGCCGGAGGTGATCGACCTGGGGCTGTACCACGCCTGGCTTCCCGCCTCCGTGTACCTGGACTTCGCGCAGAGCGAGGCCACGGAGCGGGTGGAGAACCGCCAGCTGGCCGGGCACGAGTACCTGGTGGCCTACCGCCGGCTCGCCGGCGGGCAGGTGCTGGCCTCGCCCACGCCGCTGGCCACGGGCGAGATCGCCCGGCGCCGGCGCGAACTGGCGGACCTGGTGGCGCTGGCCGGGCTCGCGGGCGCGGTGCTTTCCATCGTCCTGTCGCTCTTCGTTGCCCGGGCGTTCTCGCGGCCCATCGAGGCGCTGAGCGGGGCCGCGGAAAGCGTGGGCGCCGGCAACCTTTCCGTGCGCCTTCCCTCCGGCCGCCGCGACGAGTTCGGGCGCGTGTACAGCGCCTTCAACCGCATGGTGCGCGGGCTCCGGCAGACGCAGGCGGCGCTCGTGCAGGAAACGCGGCGCACCGAGGCCATCGTGGCCGAGGCGGGCACGGGCGTGGTGGCGCTGGACGGGGCCGGGCGCGTGGCGCTCATCAACCCCCGCGCGGAGCAGATCCTGGGCGGCGAGGTGCCCGTGGGCGCGCGCATCCCCGAAGACCGCCCCCTTCCCGCGGCGGTGGCCGCCACGGTGCGTGACTTCCTGGCCTCGGGTGCGCGCGAGCGGGTGGACGAGCGCGAGGTGGACGGCCGGGTGGTCCGGCTGCGTATGCGGGGATTGAGCGTGGACAAGGCGCGGCGGGGCGCCGTGCTGGTGCTGGAAGACGTGACCAACGAGATCCGCTCAGCCCGCGTGCTGGCGTGGGGCGAGATGGCGCGGCAGGTGGCGCACGAGATCAAGAACCCGCTGACCCCCATCAAGCTGGCCGTGCAGCACGTACGCCGCGCCTGGGCCGACGGGCGCGACGACTTCGGCACCATCCTGGACCGCAACGTCGAGGCGGTGCTTCGGGAGATCGACCACCTGGGGGAGATCAGCCGCGCCTTCGCCCGCTTTGGCACGCCGGCCGAGGCCGCCGCCCCGGTGGAGCGGGTGGATGTGCGGCGGGTGGCGGAAGAAACGCTGGCCCTGTACCACGGCGGGCACGACGGCATCCGCTACGAGCTGGACGTGCCGGCGGATGCCCCCCGCGTGAGCGCGCGCCCCGGCGAGCTGAAGGAGGTGCTGGTGAACCTGCTGGAGAACGCCCGCGGCGCGCTGGACGGCGACGGCGAGGTGAGGATCTCGGCGGCGCTTTCCGGCGGCGGCGAGTGGCTGCGCGTGGACGTGGCCGACACGGGCGAGGGAATTCCGCCCGAGTCGCTGCCCCGGGTCTTCGAGCCGCAGTTCTCCACCCGTACCAGCGGCACGGGGCTGGGGCTGGCCATCGTCAAGCGCCTGGTAGAGGCGTGGGGCGGTGAGGTGACCGTCGATTCCACCCCGGGCGAGGGGACCACGGTGCACCTGCGCCTGCGCGTGGCTGAACCGGTGGAATCGTAGTCGGCGCCGGCGTCCCGTACAGGAGCCGCGTGCCCGCTCGGCAGGACCGCTTCGGCTCGCCCGACCGCGCGTGGGCTTGTGCAAATCGTGCAATACGTTGAGATTAGAGAGTATGGGATCCCCGCCTGGCATAGCCCGGGCGGCTCCCGCTCCCTGCTGCGTTCCCTCCCCGTGGTAGAAATCCGCATGCGACGCTTTCTCGCCTGTTCCGCCGCCGCCCTGCTCGTCGCGGGCTGCTCCGATTCCACCGCGCCGTCGGTGGCCACCACCGTAACGATCACGCCCGGCTCGGTGTCGCTCGACGCGCTGGGCGCCACGCAGGTGGTCCGCGCGTCCGTCGCCGACCAGAAGGGCAAGCCGATGACGGGCGTGGCTCTCACCTGGGCGTCCAGCTCCACCGCCGCGAGCATCGTGGCGTCCGGCGGCGACAGCGCCGTGGTGACGTCCATCGGCAACGGCGCGGCCACGCTGACCGCCACCGCCGGCGAGGCTTCCGGCACGGCCCAGGTGCAGGTGGCCCAGGTGGCCACCAGCCTGCAGAAGGTGGGCGGCGACGGCCAGTCCGGCGGGATCGGCGCACCCCTGGGGGGACAGGTGCAGGTACAGGCGCGCGACCGGCTGGGCGCCGCCGTCGCGGGTCAGTCGGTGACCTTCACCGTAGCCACCGGCGGAGGCTCCGTGTCGTCGACCACGGTGGTCACCGGCAGTGACGGCACGGCATCCACCACGTGGACGCTGGGCGCCGCGGGAGCCAACTCGCTCACGGCCACCCTGCCCGGCGCCCCCGCCTCACAGGTGGTCTTCAACGCCACCGCGGTGACGACGCTGGCGGGCAGGATCGGCATCGTCGCGGGCGGGTTCCAGGCCGCCATGGAAGGGGCGGCCGTGCCCGTGCCGCCGTCGGTGCGCGTCGAGACCCCGTCCGGAAACGCGATGCCCGGGGTCACGGTGAACTTCAGCGTCACGTCGGGCGGCGGACAGGTCACGGGCGGCTCGGCCATCACCAATGCGTCCGGCGTCGCCACCGTCACCCGGTGGACCCTGGGCCCGGTGGCGAACCTGAACACCCTCACGGCCACCGTCGCCGGGATGGCCACAGCGCCGGCGGTGTTCCGCGGCGCGGGTTGCTCGGGCGCCGGGCCGGGCTTCGAGATCACGGTCTGCA
>NZ_DATBNB010000886.1 GCF_036554565.1 Longimicrobium sp.
TTTCCGGCGGCCCTGCGCCGATACAAAGATGTGGGTAATGGATAGCCCGCTTGCGGGAGAGGGGGCCGGGGGGAGAGGGCAGCCGGGGACTGCTGCGGACCTACCGAAGCGCTCCAAGCCATGGAAGCGGCCCTTGCCCACACATCGGCACCGACGGACGCGCACCACACTCGCTCCCTTCCCCCGCGGCAGTTTGCGGGGGCCGGGTTGGGGATGGGGCGCGCCCGCGGAATCCGCCGAGGTCAGTCGGACCAGGTGCGACTCGGCCGCGCGCCTCGGGTCCGTCGTGCCGTTGCCGCACCCGCCGTTGCCGGAGCCGCCTCTCCGCGTGTAACCTTCCCGCATGAAAACAGCTCTCGTCACCGGCGGCGCAGTCCGCATCGGCCGCGAAATCTCTTCCGCGCTCGCCGGGCTCGGATATCGGCTCGTCATCCACTACAACTCGTCCGCGCGGCCCGCGGAGGAGCTGCGCGACGAGATCGTCGGGCGCGGCGGCGAGGTGGCCATCATCGGCGCGGACCTGTCCGACGATGCAGAGGTGCGGCGGCTGGCGAGCGAGGCGGTGGATGCGTTCGGCGGCATCGACCTGCTCGTCAACAACGCATCCGTGTTCCCGTCCGAGCGGCTGGAGCAGACCAGCGAGGAGCTCTGGGACCACACGCTCGCCGTCAACCTGAAAGCGCCCTTCTTCCTCATCCGCCACCTTGCCCCCACCCTTCGCGAGCGGAAGGGCACCGTCATCAACCTCGCCGACCTCGCGGGAATGCAGGCGTGGGCCGCCTACGCCGCCCACGCGGTATCCAAGGCCGGGCTCATTCACCTGACCAAGGTCGCCGCGCGAAACCTTGCGCCCGACGTTCGCGTAAACGCCATTGCGCCCGGCACCGTGCTGCCGCCGGAAAATCTCACCGAAGCCGAGATCGCGGAGCTCGCGCGGCGCTCGCCGCTGCAGCGCAACGGATCGCCGCAAGACGTGGTGCGCGCATTGTTGTATCTTGTGGAAGCGGACTTCGTTACCGGCGAAACGCTGGTGGTGGACGGCGGGCGGCTGCTGCGCGGCTGAGTCGCAGCAGCCCGCTTTGACGACGGAGCGGCGCGGTTCGGAACACCGCCCGTCCGGTGCCGGTACACAGCTGGACCTCCTGGCAGACTCTCCATCCCGTTTTCCCCGAGCCAGATGGCACGCAAGACCACCCGGCCCCGTGCCGCCAAGAGCGGCGGACGCTCGCGGCTGCGCACCACCGTTCGCGTCCTGCTGATCGTGCTGGCCGTCGGCGCCGCCGCGGGCGTGGGCGCGCTGGCGTGGCTGTGGCCGCGCTGCTCGGGCGCGGACTGCCCGTCCGTGGTGGCGCTGCGCGATTACGCGCCCCCGCAGGCCACGCGCGTGTACGACGGACGCGGCCAGCTGGTCGCCCATCTTGCGCCCGAGCGCCGCATCGTGGTGCCGCTGGAGCGCATTCCCGCCCACGTGTCGGGCGCGTTCCTGGCCGTGGAAGACAAGCGTTTCTACCGCCACAAGGGCGTGGACTGGCGCCGCGCGTTCGGCGCCATGGCCCGCAACGTCCGCTCGCTCAGCTGGAGCCAGGGCTTCAGCACCGTCACCATGCAGCTGGCGCGGAACGTCTTTCCCCAGCACCTGAAGCGCGAGAAGACGCTGCGGCGCAAGCTGTGGGAGATCACGCTGGCGCAGAAGATCGAGGGCGAGTTCTCCAAGGACGAGATCCTGGAGATGTACCTGAGCCAGATCTACCTGAGCGCCGGGCTGTACGGCGTGGAGGCGGCGTCGCAGGGCTACTTCGGAAAGTCGGCGACGAAGCTGACCAACGCGCAGGCCGCCATGCTGGCCGCCATCCCGCGCAACCCGTCGTTCTACGATCCCCGCCGCAACCCCGACGCGGTGCGCAGCCGGCGCGACATGGTGCTGGGGATGATGGCCTCGTCCGGCGTCATCTCGCGCGAAGAGGCGCAGGCCGCCATCGCCGAGCCGCTGGGCCTGGCCCCGCCGCCCGAGGCCCGGGGGCGCGCCCCGTACTTCATCGCCGCGGTGCGCCGCGAGCTTCGCGAGCGCTTCGGCACCGACGCCGACCAGGCGGGCTACCGCGTGTACACCTCGCTGGACCCGGCGCTGCAGTCCGCGGCCGAGCAGGCGCTCGTCGCGCAGATCCGCGCGGTGGAACGGGGAACGCACGGCCGCTTCCGGGGGGCGTCCTGCGGGGCCAGGCCGGCCAACCCGGGCGCGTGCCTGCAGGGGATGTTCGTGGCGATGAACCCCGACAACGGCAACGTGCTGGCCCTGGTGGGCGGCCGCGACTACGCGCTCAGCCAGTTCGACCGGGCCACGCAGGCGCGCCGCCAGGCGGGCTCGGCTTTCAAGCCCATCGTGTACTCCGCGGCGCTGGCGAAGGGCATTCCCATCACCGAGCCGCTGGTGGGCCCCGGCGCCACGGATTCCACGGGCGGCTACTATCCCGCCGACCACGTTTCCGACTCGCTTACCATGGACATGCGCGGCGCGCTGCGCACCTCGTCCAATCGCGCGGCGGTGGTCCTGGGGCAGAAGGTGGGCGCCACCCGCGTGGTGCAGGCCGCGCACGACATGGGCATCACCACGGAGATCAAGCCGTACCCGTCCACCTTTCTGGGCGCCGCCTCGGTGATCCCCATCGAGCTCGTGGCCGCCTACGCCCCGTTCGCCAATGGCGGCGCCGCGGTGAAGCCCCGGCTGATCCAGCGCGTGGTGGATTCCAACGGGCGCGTGGTGTGGGAGGCCAAGTCCGCCAAGCGCTACGTGATGTCGCCCGGGGTGGCTTACCTGACGACGTCACTGATGCGCGACGTGGTGGACCGCGGCACGGGATCGGGCGTGCGGACGGCCGGGCTGCCGTACACCATTGCCGCCGCCGGGAAGACGGGAACGACGAACGACGCGGCGGACGTGTGGTTCGTAGGCGCCACCCCCGACGTGGTTGCGGGCGTGTGGCTGGGCTTCGATCGTCCCGCGCGCATTTTGGCGAACGCGTCGGGCGGCGGGCTGGCGGCGCCGGTGTGGGGCAAGGTGATGGCGTCGTACTACCAGCGGCACGGCGCGCCCACCGCGTGGACGCCGCCCTCGGACCTCACGAGCGTGCAGATCGACCGCTCCACCGGACGCCTGGCCACCGGCGGATGCCCCGGCGAGCAGGTGGCGACGGAGTACTTCCTTCCCGGTACCGAGCCCACGGAGCAGTGCCCGGTGCACCCCGACGACTTCGGCGGCTGGTTCGGCCGCACGATGCGGGGCGTAGGCGACTGGCTGGGCATCGGCGGCGATCCCAAGCAGGCGCTCCCGCCGAAGCCGCGACCCCGCGATCCGCTGTCCGGGACGCACTAGCGGCGCGGGGAGATCCAGGTCGGTGAACTGCGGCGGTGGAAGAACGCGGGACTTCGGATTATGTTGAAGTACGCGAGTCGCCCCGATCGGAACGTCCTCGCCGCGCCTGGGTGGTGAAATCGGTAAACACAGGGCACTTAAAATGCCCCGGCCAAAAGCCTTGCGGGTTCGAGTCCCGCCCCAGGCATCATCGATCCCCGCCGTTACTGACGGTGGGGATTTCGCTTATTCCTTCCGCAGTATGTTCCGGTCTGCGAATGGCAGTTAGGGCATAGCAGTCGCAGGT
>NZ_DATBNB010000887.1 GCF_036554565.1 Longimicrobium sp.
TGTGAAGTTCCTCCGCGCCGGTGCAGCATCTCAAGGCTCCGTGCCGCTGCCGCGCCCAAGCTGAAAGGCGTCGGCGGCTGGATCCCACGGCGCGCATGGGTATGGCGTACGGGCTGGTCCGGTGCGCTCGCGCCTCTGGATGACAGATGGGCGCGAGTCCACTGCGGTTCGCACGCCCGCACTCCCGCACTCCCGCACTCCCGCACTCCCGCACTTCCGCACTTCCGCACTTCCGCACTTCCGCACTCGCCCTACCCCGCGCATGGCCCACCGCTTGCTGCCCGCGCGGCGAAACGAACGCCACCCGACCACCAAGAGAGACTGATGCCGGAGAGGATCGACGCCAGCCGCAGGGTCGTCATCGAAAACGTGTATCCCGAGCTGGACTGCGGGCGCTACGCCGTCAAGCGCGAGGTGGGCGACACCGTTTCGGTAGAGGCCGACATCTTCAAGGAAGGCCACGACGCCCTCTCCGCCGCCATCTGGTACCGCCCCGAGGACGACGAGGCCTGGCAGGAATCGCGGATGAAGTTCTGGGACAACGACCGCTGGCGCGGCTCGTTCACCCCCGACCGCAACTGCCGCTGGTACTTCACCGTCGTCGCGTGGACCGACGTCTTCGGCACCTGGCAGAGCGACCTGCGCAAGAAGTACGACGCGGGCCAGGAGGTGCTCCTGGAATTGTTCGAGGGCGCCCAGCTGATCGCCGGCGCCGCCGCCCCGCTGGCCGACGGGCCCGACCGCGCGCGGATGATGGAGTACCTGGCCGAGGTGGTGGGCGACGAGAAGCTGGCCTCCGGCGGGCTGATCCCCACTTCGGCGTGGGAAACGTTCCGCGACGACGTGGAATCCGGCTCGCACCTGACGGTGGCGGAACGGGTGGCGGCCTCGCTGGACCCCGGGCTGCTCGAACTGATGGAGCGCTACCCGCTGCGCGAAGACCTGACGCGGTACGAGCACGTGCTTCCCGTGCAGGTAGACCGCGTGGCCGCGCGCTTCGCCGCCTGGTACGAGCTGTTCCCCCGCTCCATGAGCGACGACGAGAGCCGCCACGGCACCTTGGACGACGTGATCGCCAAGCTGCCGTACGTGCGCGACATGGGCTTCGACGTGCTGTACTTTCCGCCCATCCACCCCATCGGCTTCAAGTTCCGCAAGGGCAAGAACAACACGCTGAACCCCGGGCCCGACGAGCCGGGCGTGCCCTACGCGGTGGGATCGGATGCGGGCGGACACAAGGACGTGCACCCGGACCTGGGCACGCTCGACGATTTCCGCCGGCTGGTGGAGGCGGCGCGCGAGCACGGGCTGGAGATCGCCCTGGACTTCGCCATCCAGGTGTCGCCCGACCACCCGTACGCAAAGGAGCACCCGGGCTGGTTCTACATCCGCCCGGACGGCACCATCATGTACGCCGAGAACCCGCCCAAGAAGTACCAGGACATCTATCCCCTGAACTTCTACGGCGAAGACTGGGAAGCGCAGTGGGCGGAGTGGCGCGACGTGATCCTGCACTGGGTGGAGCAGGGCGTGAACATCTTCCGCGTAGACAACCCGCACACCAAGCCCGTGCAGTTCTGGCAGTGGATGATCCGCGAGGTGCAGCACCAGCACCCGCAGGTGATCTTCCTCTCTGAGGCGTTCACGCGGCCCAAGTTGATGCGCGCGCTCGCCAAGGCGGGCTTCACGCAGGGCTACACGTACTTCACCTGGCGCAACTTCAAGGGCGAGCTCACGGAGTACTTCACGGAGCTCACGCAGGGGCCGATGAACGAGTATTTCCGCGGCAACCTGTTCCCCAACACGCCCGACATCAACCCCGAGTTCCTTCAGCGCGGCGGGCGCCCGGCGCACATGATCCGCGCGGTGCTGGCCACCACGCTGTCATCGGTGTACGGCATCTACAGCGGCTTCGAATTGTGCGAGGCCACGCCGCTGGCGCCCGGGAAGGAAGAGTACCTGGACAGCGAGAAGTACCAGCTGAAGGCGTGGGACTGGGACCGCCCAGGCAACATCCGCCCGCTGATCACGCGGCTGAACGAAATCCGCCGCCAGAACCGCGCGCTGCACGAGTACGACAACCTTCGCTTCTACCCGGCGGACAACGACAACGTGCTGTTCTACGGCAAGATGACGCCGGACCGCACGTCGATGGTGTTCGTGGCCGTGAACCTGGACCCGTTCGCCGCGCACGAAACCATGCTCCACTTTCCCCTCCCCGACATGGGCATCGGCTGGCACGACCCGTGGGAAGTGGAGGAGCTCCTCACCGGCCAGCGCTTCTTCTGGCACGGCGGCTCGCAGTGGCTGCGCCTGGAGCCGGATGCCCCCGCGCGCATCTTCCGCATCCGCGCGTGGCGCAGCAGCGAGCATGGGTTCGACTACTTCATGGAGCCGACGATCGTGTGACGAGTGCGTGAGCGCGTGAGTGAAAGACGAACGAGGCCCTGGGCGCGGATACGTCCAGGGCCTCGTCGTGAAGGTCGATGCCGCTCCTGCACGGCTGCTGGCGCAATGGTAACGTTCGTCCAGATCCTTGTGGGGCGAGGGCTACAAGTATACATTGTGAACAGCCGCCAACCAGCCGAGGAGAAGCCATGCCAAAGCCCCAGCGCAAGCCGCGCCTGCCTACCATCCAGCCGCCGCACCCGAGCGAAAAATTCACGCTGGAAGAGGTGATGGAAGCGTGGCGCCAGGTGGAAGAACGCCTTGCAGCCCGTAAGAGCGCCGAGGAGACCGGGACGTCCCAGCAGGCGCGCGATGGAGAGGGGGGCGGATGACGCGCACCTACGAGAACAGCGTTTTCATCAACTGCCCCTTCGACCCCGCGTACCGGCCTCTCCTGGAGGCCGCTGCGTTTGCGACCTACGAGTGTGGGTTCTTCCCGCGCGCCTCGCTGGAGGTCGATGACAGCAGCCAGGTGCGGATCGAAAAGATCACGACGATCATCCGGGAATGCCGCCTGGCCATCCACGACATTTCGCGCACCGAACTCGATGCGGCGACCCAGCTTCCGAGGTTCAACATGCCGCTGGAGCTGGGGATCTTCCTGGGCGCGAAGTCGTTCGGGGCGAAGCTGCACCGGCGTAAGGCCGCCATCGTCCTCGACACCGAGCCGTATCGGTACCAGAAGTTCATCTCGGACATCGCCGGACAGGACATCCGGTCGCACGGCAGCCAAACCACGGGGGTGATCCGGCAGGTGCGCGACTTCCTGGCGACGCACTGCGATCCGGAGATCGTGCTCCCGGGCGGGGACAAGATCGCGGAACGGTACGCGGCGTTCCAGGAAGGAGCGCGGCTCACCTGCTCGAAATTCCACCTGGATGCCGATCACCTCACGTTCCGGGATCTCACCATGGTAATCGTCGGGTGGCTGCGCCGGCACCCGCTCTCCATGCCCGCCGCAATCCCGGCGGGGGTAGCCGCATAACCCGCGCCCTCGCAGCCACTTGCGACCTCCGCGGCCCGGTCCCTGCATAGGAAGCGGGAACACGAGTGACGACAACCCGGACTGGATGATGGAAATGCGGAACTATCGATTGATCCCGACCCTCGCGCTGATGGCCGCGATGTCGGTGCTGGCTTGCGGGGAAAGTGGCGGCGGAACCAAGGCGCAGGGCGGCGACGCCGACAACCAGGCGGCCGGCTACGCGCCTGAGCAGGAGCAGGGGACGGCGGTGAACGATACCTCGCCCCATCGCCCCGCCACGCCCAGCCAGCAGCCCTGAGCCCAGCCGGCGCACGTTCACGCCGGTGCCTCCACCCCCTGGCACGTGCTTGGTGCCAGGGGGTGGCGAGCGTCTGGCGGTGATGCGCCAGGGCCTTTGCGGCGGGGGAGCGCAGCCCGTATAATCCGCCGCGACGTAGCGTTAGTTCACCTCAGATCGCCGGAAGAACCATGGCCGACGCCGCACGCGGGACCGTTCTCCCCGTCCGCCACCAGCCCCCGCTGCCGCGCGAGCGGCTGATCGTTTCCGACGCCCCCGACGCTGAGGCGATCGAGATGGACGTCGTCATCGTCGGCGGCGGGCCGGCCGGGCTGGCGTGCGCCATCGAGCTGGCGCGGCTGGTCCAGAAGGACGGCGAGGCCGGCGGCAGCCTGGGCGAAACGCAGATCGCGGTGCTCGACAAGGGCTCGGCGCTCGGCGAGCACAACCTGTCAGGCGCCGTCATCAACCCGCGCGCCTTCCGCGAGCTCTTTCCCGACCTGAAGGACGAAGACTTTCCCTTCCGCGACGCGGTGAGCAACGAAGCGGTGTACTTGCTCACGGAAACGGGGCAGTTCCGCATCCCCACGCCGCCCCCCATGCACAACAAGGGGAACTACACGGCATCGATCTCCGAGGTCTGCCGCTGGCTTGGCGAGCAGGCCGAGGGGCTGGGCGTGAACATGCTTCCAGGCTTTCCAGTGGACTCGCTGCTGGTGGAAGGCAAGGCGGTCCGCGGGGTTCGCACCACGCCGGCGGGCCTCAAGCGCGACGGCACCCCGGGGCCGGGCGCCGAGCCCCCGACGGACGTCACGGCGCGCGTCACCGTGCTGGCCGAGGGCACGCGCGGGCCGCTGGGCCAGGCCTGGCGCGAGTGGCAGGGCGTGGGGTCCGAGAACCCTCAGATCTTTGCGCTGGGCGTAAAGGAGCTGTGGGAAACGAAGGTCCCGCTGGACCGCATCGTCCACACGCTGGGCTGGCCGCTGCCGCGCGACGCCTTCGGCGGCAGCTTCATGTATCCGCTGGAGCCCAACCTCGTTGCCATCGGCCTTGTGGTGGGGCTGGACTACAAGCAGACCACGCTGGACGTGCACGAGATGCTGCAGCGGATGAAGCTGCACCCGTTCTTCCGGAAGTACCTGGAAGGCGGCGAAATGGTGGAGTGGGGCGCCAAGACCATCCCGGAGGGCGGCTTCTTCGGGCTGCCGGGGCGGCTGCACGGCGACGGGCTGGTGATGGTGGGCGACACGGCGGGCTTCGTGGACGTGCCCTCGCTGAAGGGCATCCACTACGCCATGCAGACCGGCATGTTCGCCGCGCGCGCCATCTTCGAGGGGCTGAAAAAGGGCGACATGTCGTCGTCCGCCCTGTCGTCGTACGACACGATGGTGCACGGCAGCTACGTGCGCGACGACCTGTACAAGAGCCGCAACCAGCGGCTGGCGTTCAAGGACGGCTTCTTCGTCGGGGGGGCCAAGGCGACGCTGATGACGGTGACCGGCGGGCGGTTTCCGGGCGGCAAGATCAGCATGCATTCGGATGCGGAGGCGCCGCGCCAGGTGACGCCGGAGCAGCCGTTCATCCCCGACGGCAAGCTGACGTTCAGCAAGGTGGATGCGGTGTTCAAGGCGGGGAACCAGACCCGCGACGACATCCCTTCGCACCTGATCGTGGGACAGGACATCAGCCCCGAGGTGGCGCAGTTGTACGTGCACCTGTGCCCCGCCGGCGTGTACGAGCTGAACGGCGACAAGCTGGTGGTGAACGCGCCCAACTGCATCGACTGCAAGGCCACCGACGTCATCGGCCCGCGCTGGACGCCGCGCGAGGGCGGAAGCGGCCCGGCCTACAAGAAGATGTGACCGTGGCACCCGGGTGGTAGATGCGGAAGCAGGCCGGAGCTCTCACCGAGAGACTCCGGCCTGCGTCGTCTCGGGACTCACGTTCGAAATCCGGGACGCGCCTCCAAGTCATCCACGCGCCACCACAAGCCAGTCCGCGAAGGCGGACTTCGTGTGCTTGTTGCAGCGAATTCATTCGCCCGTGCTGGCCCGCGCACCGACCCCGACCTCCATGCCCGACACTCTCCCCACTTCGATTCGCCGCGAGTACGACCGCGCCGCCGCGGAGTACGATCGCCGTTGGGCGCGCTACAACCACGCGAGCCTCGCTCTGCTGCGCCCGTGGATCGCGGGACCGACACTCGGGAGGGTGCTCGACGTCGGCTGCGGGACGGGCAACCTGGCGCCCGCTCTCGCCGAGTGGGGGGCGTCGGTGGATGCGTACGTGGGGGTGGACCTGTCGCCCGGGATGGTGCGGATGGCGGCGCCGAAGCTCGGGGTGGGCGGATGGCCCGGCGCGGTCGTCGCGGGAAGCGCGCTCGCACTGCCGATCGCGACGGCATCGTTCGACACGGCCCTGTGCGCGTCGAACCTGCACTACTGGCCCGATGCACACGTCGGCCTCGCGGAACTCCGGCGTGTGCTCAGGCCGGGCGGACGGCTGCTGCTGGTGGACTGGGACCGCGCGCCGCTCCGGATGCGCGCCTTCGACCTGTGGATGCGCCGCGGACTCCGCATCAAGTACCACCGCATGTACTCACGCCGGGAGATGCGCGCTCTGCTGCTCGAAGCCGGCTTCCGCGTCGCTCACGAAGCGCGCGGCGCCGCGGGGCTGCTCTGGCGCCTGGCGGCGTTCGAAGCGGCTTCAGTGCCGGCCTGACCGCTCGGGCCGATGCAGATTACGCAGCCGATTTGCCGGGGTTTCCTCCTTCGGGGGCTAGTTCGACCGCCGGCCGCACCGACGTAACCAGACGATCAGCGAACTGCTTCTGGTACTCCATGTAGTACTCGAAGAACTTCTTCCTATCGCCGGCGAACGGGGCCTCGATCTGCAACCGTGTTGCCTCGAGTTCATCGAGCAGCGGGTCGGGGTCGTAACGAGCTGCCATCTTAACCTCCAAGAAGCTGCGCAGGCGTTACCAGCGATGGGACGAACAATCCACGTAGGGCGTTGATCTTCCTGACGTGTAGGAATTTACTTGGATTCACAAGATGCCGGTAGTTCCACGACACGAGAAACTCACATGCGTAACAAGACGCGAACGCTAAGTGGTACGCGTCGGCAATGGGGTAGGCAGGCATCAGCTTATGACGAATGTACAGGTCCGCAGTATCCATGACCTCTGGGGTAAGCGGCAGCATTCGGAGCTCGGAGACGAGAGCCAGTCTTTGGCGCACGCGCGCAGGCGTACCGACCGACAATTCACCGATCAGTAGTGCACTACCGAGCATCTGGTGCTTTTCCGGCGCACCAGCCCACCACCGGCGTGTCCAGTCTCGCCGCTGAAGCATCTCGGGCGTGCTGCGTTCCTCCAAGTACGCGCTCGGCACTGTAGTGTCGATGTAGACGGCTGGCTTCTCCATGGCCGGAAGCTAACCCAGTCCAGATTCAAACCGGAAGATCAAGCGTGAAAGCGGCCACGTGGGTAGCGCAGTGTCCACCTGTGGCGCAAAACGGGCAGTTTCGGCCAGCCCGCGACCTTTTTGGCGGAGGCGGGGTATGGAGCAGTCGTACCGGACGGCGGGACTCTTCCCGAGCCCCGCCGTCTTCTTTGCCGTCCGGCACCATCGGCGGCCTGACCGGATCCACGGAACGCATGTCCTTCGACAATCTCGGCCTTCACGCGACCCTTCTCCGCGCCGTCTCGGAGCTGGGCTACACTCGCGCCACACCCATCCAGGAACAGTCCATCCCATCCGCCCTGCAGGGGCGCGACGTGCTGGCCTGCGCCATGACGGGGAGCGGCAAGACGGCCGCGTTTGCTCTTCCGGTGATCCAGCGCCTGATGGACGGCCCGCGCCGCAAGACGCGCGCGCTGGTGCTGAGCCCCACGCGCGAGCTGGCGGCGCAGATCCACGAGCAGTTCGTCGCGCTCGGCAAGCACACGGGCATCCGCGCGGCGGCCGTGTTCGGCGGCGTGGGGATGAAGCCGCAGGAGCAGGCCTTTCGCGACGGCGTCGAAGTGATCGTCGCCACGCCGGGGCGCCTGCTGGACCACCTCCAGTACCCCTACGCGCGGCTGGACGGCGTGGAGATCCTGGTGCTGGACGAGGCCGACCGCATGCTGGACATGGGGTTCCTACCGGACATCCGCCGCGTTCTGAAGCACGTGCCCACGCAGCGGCAGACGCTGTTCTTCAGCGCCACCATGCCGCCGCCCATCCACGCGCTTTCGCGTGACATGCTCAAGCAGCCCGCCACGGTGGACCTGCAGCGCAAGGCGGCGCCGGCCACGGGCATCAAGCAGGCCGTGTACCCCGTCTCGCAGGAGATGCTGCGCACCCCGGCGGCCATCAACATCGAGCGCAAGTCGATGCCGGCCACCGGCATCACCCAGGCGCTGTACCCGGTGCGGGAAG
>NZ_DATBNB010000888.1 GCF_036554565.1 Longimicrobium sp.
GTGGCGGATGCGGTACAGCAGCGGGTCGCGCAGCAGCATGTTGGGCGACGACAGGTCGATCTTCGCCCGCAGCACATGGGAGCCGTCGGGAAACTCGCCCGCCTTCATCCGCCGGAAGAGGTCCAGGTTCTCCTCCACCGATCGATCCCGGAACGCCGTCGGCCGCCCCGGCTCGGTGACGGTGCCGCGCGCCTCGCGGATCTCCTCGTCCGACGAGCTGTCCACGTACGCCAGCCCGCGCGTCACCAGGAACTCGGCGAAGCGGTACATGTCGTCGAAGTAGTCCGCCGCGTGCAGCACCTCGCCACCGAAGTCGGCGCCCAGCCAGCGGACCGTGTCTACGATGGACTCGACGTAGCTGACGTCCTCGGTCTCGGGATTGGTGTCGTCGAAGCGCAGGTTGAAGCGACCCCCCGTTTCCCGCGCGATCCCGTAGTTCAGGACGATGGACTTGGCGTGGCCGATGTGCAGGTAGCCGTTGGGCTCCGGCGGAAAGCGCGTGACGATGGACTCGTACTTCCCCGCGCGGATGTCGTCCGCGACGATGGAACGGATGAAGTCCAGCCCCTCGCGCGCGGCGAACGCCTCCGCCGGCGAACGCCCGTCGGCGCTGCTGTCCCTGCTGATGTCGGTCACGTGAAGCTCGGTTGATCCAGAGAAACCCGCATGCGGGCGCGAAACCGCGTCGGACGGCGGATCCACAAGGCAAAAGCTCGCGACAGAATAGCGCTCCCGCGGCCGATCTTCAACTGAGCCGGCTGGTCCACGCGATACGACACGGTCGAAGCCCGTTAGCGGGGCTTGGGCGCCATGAACCGAGACTCACCTGTGGCTATCTTCTCTCTTCGAGGCTCCCGGCCCGGGATTCACATGTAATTTTCGGCAGGTGCTGTCCTCGGCCGGGACGGCTCAGAAGATCAAAACGCGGTCACCACGCCCCACATCAGGTATGACAGGATTGCCGCTGGCACGATCGACAACGCACTTCCGAGCAGTGTCAGTACGAACCAACCAATGAGATTTCGTGTCCAGGCGCATGCACGATGCGCAACTCCGAGCGTGAAAACGGAATAGAGAGCAACCGTCACGACCACCGTCCAAGCCGGGCCGTCACGTGGAGATGACGCTCTGAGCCATGACCATGAGAGTGCAGCTACGATCAGGGGCAGACACCCGAGATACCAGCGCGTCCGGCCCGCCCGGATCGCGCAAACGGCGAGCACGCTCAGCGTTAAAGCGTGGCTGATTGCGACGCTTACTTCAGAATTCATCCCATCGTGCCCATACAGGTGGCCGCGCGGAAGCGAAGATCGCACGTGCTGGTTTTCGAGCGGCAGCCTGCTGATCGATGTGGCGTCGGGCGGGGACCGGGTCGAGTGTGCCCGCACGGTTCGCGGGAGACACCTGGCCGCGCGTTCCACGCGGCCGTCCCGCTCGCTCAAGCCCCATGGTCTGCCAGCACGTAATGGCTCCGTCCCCCATCGACGAGCATCAGGGGGTGACGCCGGACCGGGAAGTGTGTTAAATTGCATCGTCACAACCACATACGGTGCGCGTCGACCTCCCGAACCCGAAGGAAGGAGCCCGAATGAAGATCTTGCGCGTTCTTTCCGCGGCTGCGGTCGCCGGCACGCTCGCAACCGCTCCGGCCCATGCGGTGGAGCCCACGCTGCGCGGCTCGCCCTCGTCCATGGTGCGCCAGCACGAGGTGGCCAGGGCCAGCGACTACTCGTTCCTGCGCGACGCCGCCGAGGTCAAGCGCCTGGCCGACGCGGGCTACCTGCAGCGCGTGAAGCCGACGGACGACTTTCGCCTGGCCAACGTGTCGCACCCGTACGCCCGGCCTGAGGTGGTCACCTTCATCGAGCGGCTGAGCGCGCAGTACCGCGACGCCTGCAGCGAGCGCCTGGTGGTCACCAGCCTCACGCGGCCCGTGGGCAACCAGCCCAGCAACGCGCACAAGCTGTCGGTGCACCCGGCGGGGATGGCGGTAGACCTGCGGATCAGCCGCGACGCGGACTGCCGCGCCTGGCTGGAAGGCACCCTGCTGGCGCTGGAAAGCCGCGGCGTGCTCGACGTGACGCGCGAGCGGAACCCGCCGCACTACCACATCGCGGTGTTCCCGGGCGCCTACTCGGCCTACCTGGAGCGGGTCGGCGGAACCTCGGCCGCCGCGCAGTTCGCCAGCGCGCCCAGGCCCCGGACGGCCAGCCTCGAGGAGGAGCCCGCGTCCACCCGGACGGTGTCTCCGGTAAAGAAGCCCGCCGCCGCCGCGGCGCGCTTGGTGACGACGCCGGCCGACGACGACGAGAGCGGTGTGCTGGCGGTGCTCACCGTCTGCGTGCTGGTGTCCATCGCCTTCGCGGGCCGCAAGCGCCGGGTGCGCCGCGCCTGAACGCCGCGGCCCGGCCCAGAGATCATCCCACGCGCGCCCTGGCCGGAAGAATGGCCGGGGCGTCTGGCCATACGCGCAGCCCCAGGCACGAAAGGGCCAGGTCAACGGCCAGCTCCGCCGTCAGGTTCCGCTGGTCCAGGACGGGGTTCACCTCCACCACGTCCAGCCCCCGCACCAACCCGCTGCTGCCCAGCATCTCCATGGCCAGGTGCGCCTCGCGCACGGTCAGCCCGCCGGACACGGGGGTGCCCACGCCCGGCGCGAACTGCGGGTCCAGCACGTCCATGTCGAAGCTGACGTGGATGCCCTCCGTCCCCTCCGTCGCCACCGCGAGGGCCGCCTCCATCACCGCCGCAATGCCGTAGCGGTCGATGGACTCCATCGAAAACACCGTCACCCCCGCCTCGCGCATCAGCGCGCGCTCCCCCGCGTCCAGGTCACGCGTGCCCACGAACGCCACGTTCCGCGGGTCGATGCTGCGCACGGCCGGGTCGCCCGACCCCAACCCGGTCAGCCGCGGATCACCGTAGCCGCAGAGCGCGGCCATCGGCATGCCGTGGATGTTGCCGGACGGCGTGGTTTCGGGCGTGTTCCAGTCGCCGTGCGTATCCACCCACACCACGCCGACCTTGCGGACGCGGGCGTGCCCGCCGATGGAGCCGAGCGCCACGGAGTGGTCCCCGCCCACCACCACGGGAAACCCGCCCGACTTCACGCTCTGCTCCACCGCGTCCGAAAGCGATGCCAGCACGGGGAGGATGGCGTCCACGAAGCGGAGCGTGGGCTCCACCACCTTCACGTTCTCGCGCAGGGGAACGAAGACGTTGCCGCGGTCGTTCACGTCGTGCCCCAGCTTGCGAAGGCGGTCGAAGAGCCCCGCGTGCCGCACCGCCGCCGGCCCCATGTCTACGCCGCGCCGCCCGGCGCCGTAGTCCAGCGGCACTCCGATTACATCGATCTGCATACCCTGTTCATTGCGGGTTTCGCCGCCGCGCGGCCGTTTTGATGCGCGGCGGGCTTCGCGCGGAACACCGGGCCGTCCGCCGGGTCCTGTCGCGCGAGGCCGAAGTCATGCATCTTCGCCCGGCCGGATATATCGCATCGAGCACCCGAGCAACAGACCCGAATGACCGTTCGAACCTTTCTTCCGCTGGCCGCCGCGGCGCTGCTGGCCGCCGCGTGCGTTCCCGGGGGGACGCGCTCCATGCCCGAGCCCCTGTGCGGCCCCAACGACATGCCGCCCCGCCCGACGCCCGAGGCGCCGCCGATGCCCCTGCAGCCGCTGGTGCGCGACATCCACTCGTTCGCGCAGCCCAACGAGGCCCGCGTGCGGCACGTGGTGCTGGACCTGCGCGCCGACTTCGCCGCGAAGACGCTGTCCGGCACCGCCACCCTGGACGTGGATGCGGCCGCCGGGGCCGACGACGTGGTGCTCGACACCAAGGGGCTCGCCATCCAGTCGGTGACAGACCGGGCCGGCCAGCCCCTCCGCTGGGCGCTGGGCGCCGCCGACAGCATCCTGGGCCAGCCGCTCACGGTGCAATTGCCGGGCGGAGGCGAGCACGTGCTGGTCATCCGCTACCAGACCAGCCCCACGGCGAGCGCGCTGCAGTGGCTGACGCCGGAGCAGACGGCTGGCAAGCGCCATCCGTACCTGTTCTCGCAGGGCCAGGCGATCCTCACCCGGACGTGGATTCCCACGCAGGACAGCCCGGGGATCCGCCAGACGTACAGCGCCCGCATCACGGTCCCCGCCGAGTTGAAGGCGGTGATGAGCGCCGAGATGCTGACGCCCGAGGGCGAGCCGGTGTCCGGCGGCCGCGCCTTCCGGTTCCGGATGGGCGAGGCCGTTCCGCCCTACCTGATCGCCCTGGCCGTGGGGGACCTGGCGTTCCGTCCGCTGGGCCCGCGCACCGGCGTCTACACCGAGCCGAGCATGCTGGAGCGCAGCGCCAGCGAGCTGGCCGAGCTGGAGAAGTTCGTCGATGCCGCCGAGTCGCTGTACGGCCCTTATCGCTGGGGCCGCTACGACGTGCTGGTGCTGCCGCCGTCGTTCCCATT
>NZ_DATBNB010000889.1 GCF_036554565.1 Longimicrobium sp.
TCCAGCTTCACCTCGGAGGTGCGCACGCCCTCCATCACCTCCTGGGGCGTGGCGGCCAGCACCTCGGCCTCGCCCGCGCCCGTCCCCCATCCCCCGCCAGACCCGCTGACGGTGAGCCCCGCGGCCTGGGCGAAGGGCACCAGCTCCAGCGCGGCACGCGCCGCCGCCTCGAGGGTGGCGGCCAGGATCAGCAGGCGCACGCCGGAGGGCGCCTCGTCGAGCGACGCGGACTCATCGCCCTTGTCGTCGTCGGCGGCGGGCTCGCGCGCGGGGAGCCGGTCCAGCACGCCCAGGCCGTACGCCAGCGTCTTGCCGGCGCCGCTGCTGGCGCGCGCCACCAGGTTTCCCTCGCGCCGCAGCACGGGAATCACGGCCTGCTGAAGGCCCGTGGGGTGCTCGATCCCCGCGTCTTCCAGCGCGGCCAGGAGCGGCTCGCCCAGCCCGAGGTCGTTGAATGAAGCCATAACCGTCGTCCGTCTCGAGTTTCAGTGAAAAAGGCAGTGCGGTAGTGCGTTAGTTCGTTAGTGCGGCACTGCTTCGTGTTCGTGGAGCTTCTCCTCGTCGTTCCCAGCAAGTAGCCTGCCCCTCAGGGCGCTCCTCCCTCCAGCGGGCGCGATGCGGCCGCCGGGGCCTTGGCGGGCAGGCGCACGGTGAAGGTGCTGCCCTGGCCGGGCGCGGAGGCCACGCGGATGGAACCGCCCAGGAGCTGCGCCAGCCGCCGCGAGATGGGCAGCCCCAGCCCCGTGCCCGTTCCCGATTCGCGGTCGATCTGCACGAACTCCTCGAAGATGCGCGCCTGGTCGGCCGGGTCGATGCCGCGCCCCTGGTCCGCCACGTCGATCTCCACCCCGCCGTCCCCCAGCCCGCGGCACGACACGGTCACCGGCTTGCCATCCCCGAACTTGATGGCGTTGGACAGCAGGTTCAGCACGATCTGCCTCACCCGCCGCGGATCGGTGACCACCGGCAGGCACGGCGAACCGCCGCCGATCGCCGTCTCCAGCGCCACCCCGTTCTCTTCGGCCATCGGCCGCACGGTGTCCATCAGCTCCACCAGCAGGTCGCCGGGAACGACCTCCTCCACCTGTACCTCGATACGGTCCGCCTCGATCTTGGACAGGTCCAGCACGTCGTTCACCAGTTCCAGCAGGTGCCGCGCGGCGCGCGCCGACCGCTGCAGCGCGTCCCGCTGCCGCTCGTCCACCGGCCCGAAGATGCCCTCCAGGATCAGCTCGGTGTAGCCGATCACCGCGTTGATGGGCGTGCGCAGCTCGTGGCTCATGGCCGCGTAGAAGCGGCTGCGCGTGGCCAGCGCGCGCTCCAGGTCGGCGGAGCGCTCGGCCAGGTCCACGTTCAGCATCTCCAGCTCGGCGGCCTGGCTTTGCAGCTCCGCCGCCTGCGTCTCCAGCTCCGCCTGCGTTTCGCGCAGGTGGGTGACGTCGTGAAGCACCAGCGCGCGGACGCTGTGGCCGGACGCGGTCACCGGGACCACGGCCACCTCGCCGACGGCGGGCTCGCCCGCCCGCCGCCGGTAGGTGACCTCGCCCCGGGCGGAACCCATGCGCGCCGCCTCGAGCAGCGCCTCGAAGTCTTCGCGCGGCTCCGGCCGCAGCAGGTCCACCAGCGGCCGTCCCAGCGCATCGGCACGGGCGTGGCCGATGGTGGCCTCGGCGGCGGGGTTCCACGACAGCACGTTGCCGTCGTCGTCCAGCGACACCACCGGGTCCGGCAGCACGTCGAGCAGCGCGGCCAGGAACGCGTCGGACACCAGCGCCCGCTCCCCGCGCCGGGGCTGCACCCGGGCCAGGTCGCGCGCCACGGCCTTTTCCGTCCCGCGGAAGCGCCGACGCTGGGCGGTGATGGAGGCGGCGCGGCGCAGCAGGTCGTCGTCCACCTGCTCGGGCTCCACCACCCACAGCTCGCCCAGCCCGGGGGCGAACAGCAGCGCCCGCTCCATCTCCGTCCGCTTCCCCGCTTCGGCCACGATCACCGCCTGCAGCGTGGGGTCCAGCGTCCGCAGCCGCCGCGCCACGGCCAGCGCTTCGCGCGGCGACCCGTCCACGAACGCCGCGTCGGCCTGCTCCGCGCGCGACGCCAGCTCGTCGTTGGCGGCGGCCGGGTGCACGGCGTCGCAGCCCCCCAGCGCCGCGCGCCAGGGAACGTCGCCGGCCGACAGGAGCAGCGCGCGCGGCCCGTACATCAGAGCAGCGGCAGGTTCAGCAGGGCGCGCCCCACCCACGTCTTCAGCACGTCGGTGGTGGGCGCCATCACGTGTGCCGCGCGGGCGTCACGAAGGATGCGCGACAGGCGCGCGTTCTCGCGGTAGGCGATGCCGCCGCACAGCGTCATCGCCTCGTTGGCCACGTGCACCGCCGTGTCACCCGCCGCGGCCTTGCACCCCAGCACGCCCAGGAGCGCCCCCGGCTCGCCCGCGTCCGCGGCCTGGGCGGCGGAATGCACCAGCTGCCGGGTGCGCTCCACCTCGATCCACAGCTCGCCGAGCCGGTGCGAAAGCACGGGCTGGCTCCCCAGCAGCTCGCCCGAATGCGAGTGGCGGCGGGAGCCCAGGTGCTCGCGCGCGGCGTCGAGCGCGGCGGCGGCCACCCCCAGGTAGGTGCCCGCCATCGCCATCAGAAAGTAGGGCGCCACCACCTCGAACACGTACCACAGCTGGTCGCCCTCTTCGCCCAGCAGGTTGTGCCAGGGCACGCGCACCCCGCTCAACGTGGCGGAGCGCGAGCTGTTCCCCCGCATCCCCAGTCCGTGCCAGGGCTCCGACCACTCCAGCCCCGGGGTGCCCTCGTTCACCAGCACGCACGAAAAGCTGCCCTCGCCCCCCGCGTCGTCGGCCGCGCGGGTGGAAACGACGTACGAATGCGCCTGCCCCCCGTTGGTGACGAAGCTCTTGATCCCCGTCACCAGGAAGTCGTCGGCCTCCGCCACGATGCGGGTTTCGGGGAGGTAGAAGTGCACGCCGGTGCCGGGCTCGCTCAGGGCCAGCGTCGTCACGTGCTCGCCCCGGGCGATGGGGCGCAGGTACGCCTCCTTCTGCCAGTCGGTGGCCTTGGCGGCGATCACCGCCGTGCCCACGCAGTGCATGGCGAAGCACATGGCGGTGGATGCCCCCTGCGAGGCCAGCGTCTCCGACACCGCCACCAGCCCCGTCAGCCCCTCGCCGTGGCCGCCCAGCGCCTCGGGAACGTTCAGCCCCAGCAGCCCGGCGTCGCCGAGGGCGCGCATGGACTCGGCCGGCCAGAGCGCCTCGTGGTCCTCGCGCTCGGCGCTGGGCG
>NZ_DATBNB010000890.1 GCF_036554565.1 Longimicrobium sp.
GTGCCTTCCAGGTTGAACAGGTTGAAGATCACCCCCAGCAGCAGCACGCCCACGACGGTGGACCCCACCCCGCCCTGCCCGCCGGAAAGCAGCGTTCCGCCCACGACGACGGCGGCGATGGCGTCCAGCTCCCACCCCGTACCCGCCACGGGCTGCCCCGCCCCGAGTCGCCCGGCGAGGACGATTCCCGCCATCGCCGCCAGCACACCGCTGATGGCGTACGTGGCGATCAGCACGCGGTCCACCTGCAGGCCCAGCAGCCGCGCGGCATCCTGGTGGTCGCCCGCGGCGTACACGTAGCGCCCGAAGCGCGTGTAGCGAAGCACCACCCAGCCGATCAGGAACGCCAGCGCCGTCATGACCACGGGAACGGGGATTCCCATCATCCGTCCGCGGCCCAGCCACATGAAGCCCTGCGCGGCCCGGTCCACTCGCACCGAGTTCTCCTCCGTCACGCCCAGCGCCACTCCGCGCGCCGCGATCATCATTGCCAGGGTGACGATGAAGGGCTGGATGCGCGCCTTGGTGATGAGCACGCCGTTGATTGTCCCCAGCACCGCCCCGGCCGCCAGTCCCCCCGCGACGGCGACGAGCGTGCCCTGCGGCGAAAGGACGGCGGCCACGATTCCCGCCAGCGCCAGCACCGAGCCGACGGACAGATCGATGCCGCCGGTGAGGATCACCATCGTCATTCCCAGCGCCACCATGCCGAGCATGCTGTTCTGGCGCAGCACGTTCAGCAGGTTCTCCGGCGTGGCGAAGGGCGCGTAGCGGATGGCGCCGAACAGGCACACCACGATCAGCGCCACCACGGCGCCCTGGCGCTGCAGCAGCGACGCGGCCCGTGCGCGCAGCGCCGGCACCGGGCGCGCGGGCACTCCGCTTCCCGCGCCCGGCGGCGTGGCGCCGGGCTCCGCGAGGCGCACGTCGAGGGCGGCGCCGCCCATCTGCCCCTGATGTTCCACTAGACCCGCCTCGGGCGTTGGAGGTAGACGGCGAAGAAGATGATGAGCGCCTTGAAGGCCAGCGCCCACGCGTAGGGAACCAGCAGCATGTTGAAGCTGGTGGCGATCACCTGCATGATCAGCGCGCCCACGACGGTGCCCATGATGGTGGCGCGCCCGCCGCTGAGCAGCGTTCCGCCCACCACCACGGCGGCGATGGCATCCAGCTCCACGTTCTGCCCGATCTTCGCGGCCGCGCTCGCCCCCAGGCGCGAGGCCTCGATCAGCCCCGCCATTCCCGCCAAAAGCCCGCTGATCACGTAGACGGAGACAACGGTGCGGTTGACGGGAACGCCGGCCAGGCGCGCCGCCGCGGGATTCCCACCGGCCGCCAACACGTAGCGCCCGAAAGGCGTGGAGCGGAGGACGAATACGGCCAGGCCGACGACCACGGTGGCGATCAGCACCTGCACGGGCACCGGGCCCAGGTGGCCACGGCCAAGCGACAGGAACCCGGGATCGTTGATGGCGATGAGCGCGCCGTCGCGGTTGATTACCTGCGCCAGCCCGCGTCCGGCCAGCAGCGTCGCGAGCGTGACGACGATCGCCTGCACCTTGAAGTACGAGACGAAGGCGCCGTTCAGCAGTCCCACCGCCATCGCGGCCAGCAGCGCCGCGGGGATGGCGACGAGGAGCCCGGAATCCAGCGTCACCGCCGCGACCGCCGCGGCGATGGCCATCACCGAGCCCACGGACAGGTCGATGCCGCCGGTGGCGATCACCAGCGTCATCCCGACCGCGACCAGGAGGGTGACGGCGAGCTGGAACAGGATGTTCCAGAAGTTGCCGACCGTGGCGAAGTTGGGCGTGAAGAGGGCGTTGGCGATCACCAGCACGACGAGCGCGAGCACGGCGCCCCCGGTGGCGCCCAGCGCCTCCCATCCCCGGCCGGCCAGCCCCGCGCCCCGCGGGACCGCTGCAGTTGCTTCCATCTCAGGCCTCCAGGGCCGCGGAGGCCGACACGGCGCTTCCCTCGGCCATCGCGTGGATGATCGACTGCTGCGAGATGTCGTCGCCGCGCAGCTCGGCCACGTTCTGGCCATCGCGCAGCACCACCACCCGCGAGCTCCCCTCCACCAGCTCCTCCAGTTCCGACGAGATCATCAGCACCCCGAGTCCCGTGCCGGCCAGCTCGTTGATCAGCGCCTGGATCTCGCCCTTGGCGCCGATGTCGATGCCGCGCGTGGGCTCGTCCAAAATCAGCAGCGCCGGGTTCATGCACAGCCAGCGGGCCAGGAGCACCTTCTGCTGGTTGCCGCCCGACAGCTCGCGGATCTTCTGATCGGCGCTCGTTGCCTTGACGCCCAGCCGCTTCATGAACCGGTCGACCACCTCGCGCTGCTTCGCCCGGTCCACGATGCCCATCCGCGTGAGCGTCGGCAGCGCGGCGAGCGTCAGGTTCTCGCGAACGGAGAGTTCGGGGATGATCCCCTCGCCCTTCCGATCCTCGGAAACGAAGGCGATCCCCGCGTGGATGGCATCGTCCGGGGTCCGCGGAGCGAGGCGCTTTCCATCCAGCTGGATGGTGCCGTCCTCCGCCGGGTCGGCGCCGAAGATGGCGCGCGCCGTCTCCGTCCGCCCCGATCCCAGCAGCCCGGCCACCCCCAGGATCTCTCCCTTCCTCACGTCCAGCGTCACGCCGCGCAGCTTCTGCCCGCGGCGCAGCCCCTCGGTGCGCAGCAGGGGCGCGGTGCCCTCGGCCTCGGCCTGGTTGGCGCCGAACCCGGTGGTGCCCTGCCGGAGTTCGTCGCGCTGTTTGCCCAGCATCAGGCAGACGAGGTCCAGCCGCTCCAGGTCGGCCACGCGATGGGTGCCCACCAGCTTGCCGTCGCGCAGCACGGTGACCCGGTCGCAGACGGTGTACAGCTCGTCGAAGCGGTGGCTGATGTAGACGATAGCGGTGCCCTGCGCCTGCAGCTGGCGGATCAGGTCGTACAGGATGGATACCTCGCGCTCCGCCAGCGAGCTGGTGGGCTCGTCGAGGACGAGGACCTTGGCGCCGAGCGAGACACCGCGGGCGATGGCCACCATCTGCTGCTCCGCGGTGCTCAGCGCGCCCAGCGTGGCTCCCGGATCGATCGCCAGCCCCAGCCGCTGGAGCAGCGCGCCGGTCTCAGTGTTCATCCGGCCCCAGTCCACCAGCCCCCAGCGGCGCGGCTCGCGGCCCAGGTACACGTTCTCGGCCACGGTGCGGAAGCTGAGGAGGTGGATTTCCTGGTGCACGGCGATCACACCGGCGGCTTGCGCGGCAGCGGGGGTGGTGAAGTCCACCGGCTGCCCCTCCAGCCACATCTGCCCGCCGTCCCGGCGGTACGCGCCAGTCATGATCTTGATGAGCGTGCTCTTGCCCGCGCCGTTCTCGCCCACGAGCGCGTGCACCTCGCCCGCGCGCAGGGTGAAGTTCACGCCGTCGAGCGCCGTGGCGCCGGCGAAGCGTTTGACGATGCCCTCCATGCGGAGGATTTCCGGTGCGGAGCCCGGAGCGACGGAGGGCGGAGGCGCGGGGGCCGGGTTCGTCATGCGGTGCGGGGCTGCGGGGGGAAGTGCGAAAGTGCGAGAGTGCGAGAGTGCGAAAGTGGCCGGGCGGAGAGCGCGAATGCAGTTACGTTCGCACTCTCACACCTTCGC
>NZ_DATBNB010000891.1 GCF_036554565.1 Longimicrobium sp.
CACGCACTTACCGGCTGCGTTGATGGGAGGCTGGCTGCCGGGATGACGATGCGGAACTCGGCGCCGCCACCGGCGGCATCGCCCACCTCGGCCGTCCAGCCTTCCTCGCGCGACAGGCGGCGTACGACGGCGAGGCCGAGGCCGGTGCCCGCGCCGCTCGTGTGGAAGGGCTCCCAGATGAGCTCGCGCTGGTCGCGCGCCACCCCGGGCCCCGCGTCGCGCACCATGATCTCCAGGCCGCCCGACACCTCGCGCGCGGCGAGCGAAACCGTGCCTCCGGCGGGCGAGGCCGCGACTGCGTTCAGCAGCAGGTTCAATAGCGCCTGCGCCAGCGGCTCGCGCGCGCCGGGCGCCGTCAGCCCGCGGGCATCAAGATGGAGGCGCACGCCGGCCTTTTCCGCGCGGCCCGCTACCAGCAGCCCCAGGTCCTCGAACAGCGGGCCCAGCGGCGTGCTCTCCCCCGCATCCCTCACCCGCGGGGCGCGCCGGGCGATGCCCAGCAGGTTGGCCACCAGCCGCTCCACGCGGCCCACCTCCTCCAGGATCACCGACGCATACCGCCGCCGCTTGTCGTCCGGGATCTCCTCCTCCGCCAGCCGCTGCGCGAGCGACCGCACGCCGGTGAGCGGGTTGCGGATCTCGTGCGCCAGCGAGGCGCTCAGCTCGCCCACGACGGCCAGCCGCTCCTGCTCCGCCGCGGCCGCGGCCAGCTCGCCTGTGCGGACGGCGCGCACCTCGATGTTGTAGAAGCGCAGCCGCGCCACGCCCACGAACAGCAGCAGCTGGATCCACACCATCGCCAGCGGCATCACGTAAATGCCCAGCGCCCCGCGGGTGAGCACGCTGCTCAGGATGCCGATGGGCATCACCATCACGATCCCCAGGAGCAGCGTACGCCCCAGCCGGCGCTCGGCCGCGGAGGTGCGGGGCTCGCGGCGCATGATCCGTACGAAGAGCCAGGTCGCCAGCACCCACCCGCCGATCGTCCACACGACCAGGAGCGGCTCGGCATAGCTCATCGTCAGCGAGCGCTGGTCCAGCGGCAGCAGCGCGAACCCAAGCCCGATGGCGCCCAGTGCATAGGGCAGCGAGCGCACCGTCTGCATCAGCGCAAACGCCAGGAAGAACCCCGGCGCCAGGTGCACGGCGCCGCTCATCCACGGGCGCCACGTACTCCACTCGCCCGTGGCGAACCCCATCCCCTGCGCGAACAGCCAGGTGGCGATGCACAGCTGGAAGAGCGCGTACCACCGCACGCCGGCGCTGCGCGGATTGAACAGCAGCAGCGTGAGCGCGGAAAAGACGGTGACGCCCAATGCGAAGAACGCCTCTCCCGCGGCCAGTGCATTCATCAGAAGGTGAGCCCCAGGCCCAGGACGAGGGTGCGCTGCGAGAAGTAGGAGTTGACGGGGCGGCGTTCGGCGTAGCCGTCGCTGTAGGTATACCCCTGCACGTTCTTTCTGTCCAGCAGGTTGAGCATTTCCAGGTACACGATGCCGATGCCCGCCGGCATAGGCAGGTAGCGGCTGATGCGCCCGTCCAGCCGCCCATATCCCGGCAGCCGCGACCCGTGCACTTCGCCGTAGATGGGAGAGATGCGCCCGTTCGCCTCAACCCGCCCGCCGTCGATGTCCGTGAACGGACGCCCGCTGCCCAGCCGCAGCGTGCTTCCCAGTTCCCACATGGGGCGGACGCTCCACCGCGCCACGCCCGTCAGCGAGTGCCGCACGTCCACCGCGGAAGGCACGGTGCCGCCGTCCTCCAGGTCCACCCGGCCGTCCAGGAACGAGTAGGTGATCCACCCGTTCAGGCGCCGCTCGCCGCTCCACCGGACGATGGCGTCCATCCCGGCGACGCGCCCAGCCTCGATGCGCGGCCCGTCCCCATCTTCCGCATAGCCGCCGTAGCGCTTGACGTAGCCCTCCACCTTGAGCGAGGGATCGCCCGCGCGCTCCGCCCCTGCGACCAGGTGCTCCGCGCGCGTGGGGATTCCGCCGGGCGTGCCCGCGTCCGGCACCCGGTACTTGATCCGCCAGCGCCCCTGGTGGAACAGGCCGCCGCCGAACCGCAGCGTCCACTCGCCCGTGCGGAACGCCAGCGCCAGCCGCGGGTCCGCGGTCCACGACTCTTCCCCCGGCAGGCGGTCGGCGCGCACGCCGGCGATCAGCGCCAGCGAGGGCGAAAGGGCGCGCTCTACCTCCACGTAGCCACCCACGTGCCCCGCATCGTCACTCTCCTCCAGCGCAACCGTCGGCGCGCCAGGCGACAGGCGGTCCGTCGCGGGGAAGCGGCCGGCCTCCGTGCCGTCCAGCCACGCGCCCTCCGCCCCGAGCGACACGCGCCCGCCACCGGGGAGCGACACGTCCGCGTCCACCCGCCCTGTGGCGCCGCGGTCCGTGCGCTCCCGGTCCAGCACCCCGAAAGTGAAGTGGGTGCTCCGCCGCGACCCGCTGACGGTGCCGCGCAGCGCCACGCGGTCGCCCGCCAGCAGCGTGCGCCCGCTGAGCGACGCCAGCCGGTTGCTGCCGCGGCTCTCGAAGGGACCCGTCCAGCCGTACGCATCCACGTCGCGAGAAAGCACGTCCTCGTCCGCCAGCGCCACCAGCTTCACCTCGCTCCCGGCGCGCGGCTCCCACACGGCGCCGCCCATCCCCTCCACGGCGGCGGGGGCGCGCTGGAACTCGCCCTCTCGGCCGTGCATGGCCATCATCAGCCGCGCGTCGGTGGCCCGCAGGCTGGCCCAGGCGCCGGTGTTGGGCGACGTGGGCAGGTCGATGCGGGTGCCGGCCTGCACCGTGTTGGCGTTCAGCCGCACGGTGCGCGTGTCCGGCCGGCCGATGGTGCGCACGTCCAGCACGCCGCTGAGCGCGTTGCCGTAGCGCGCGCCGAATCCGCCGCTGGAAAAGTAGGCCGCGTCCAGCACCTGCGCGTCCAGGATGCCGAACGAGGCGCCGTTCAGCGTCTCGTAGCGGCCGGGGTAGAAGAGGCGGGCGCCGTCCACGAACACCGGCGATTCCGCCGGGTCGCCGCCGCGCACGTACAGGTCGCTCCCCTCGCCGGCCCGCGTGGCACCCGGGCCGGTCTGGAAGGCCTGCATGATGTCGGCGGTGCCGCCGGGCGTCACCAGCACGTCCACGCGCTTGAGCGCCACCTGGCTGCGTGTGTCGTCCATGCGCGTGCCGGCCTCCACCACGATGGGCGCCAGCGCGAGCGCCGGACCGCCCTCGCGCCCGGCCGCGGCCACGGCACCGGCCGGCGTGCCCCCGAGCCGCGCCCGCAGCTCGGCGTTCTCCGGGAAGAGCGCGGCGCCGCGCCGCCACACGGCCAGCGCATCCTCCTCGCGCTTCGCCCGGCGGTACAGGTCGCCCAGGACCAGGTAGGTGCGCGCGAAGCCGGGCCGCGTGCCGTCACCCTGCTGGCGCAGCAGGATCTCCAGGTGGCGGATGGCTTCGGGGCCGCGCCCCAGGAACTCGGGGGTGTGAAAGTGGTGCATGGCCAGGGTGAAGCGCGCCTCCCAGTGCGTGCTGTCGATCTGCAGCGCCTCTTCCAGCAGCGTGTTGGCCTGCCCGATCAGGGTGCCCTTCCCCATCATGTCGGCGAAGGGCAGCTCGCAGCCGGCGCGCAGGTTGGCCAACCTCACCCGCGGCTCCACGCCCCGAGGCTCCGCCCGCAGCCACTCGGCGAGGAGCGCCGACGCGCGCTGGGCCGCCGGCCGCGCCGCCGCCTCGTCCTTCCGTGCGCCCGCCGCGCTGCACTCCTGCACCGCGGCCCGCGCCTCGGCCGCCCGCTCCGCCGGGAACTGCTGCGCGTGCAGGGTTCCCGTCCAGGAAGCCGCCAGCAGCATCGCCACACCCGTCGTTCTCGCTATGGATTTCATCGTCCCGCTCCGGTTGGTTGTCGATCCGTTGTGCCTCGGGGGACCAACGAGGCAACCGCGGGACCGGGCGTCGCAAATCCGCAAGTGGTTCGTAGACGACTACTTGGGCGCTACTACACCCAGCTGACGGTGCAGCCGGAGCGTGTCAGGTGCAGCCGCGGCGCTGCACCCTTCTGATGGGAATCGGAGGGGGCGGACGACGACGAAGCCCCGCCTGCGGCGCAGACGGGGCTTCGTGAGGTGCGGATGGGGCGACCGCCTCAGGGCCGGGGTGGCGGGGCCAGGCGTTTCGCGAGCGAGGGGCGTGTGGATACGATCCGGCGGTGGACCGCGTCCAGCAACGCCGTGGCGTTGCGGCGCGCGCCGGTCAGGTCGTCTTCGTCGAGCTCCTCCTCGTCGCCGTACAACGCGGTGTGGCGCCCTCCCCGGACGTTCTGCATGGCGTCGGCGCTTCGCTGCAGCTCGGCATCGCCGAGCGCGGACGCGGCGTAGAACGTCACGTAGTGGTGCCCGCCCACCGCGCCGCGCGGGCGGTATCCCGCGGAACGGACGACCGCCGTCGCCGCGCGGAACGCCGCCTGGTACACGTGCGTGTAGGCACCGGCCACGCTCAGGCCCGCGACGGAGGCGTCGGACCACTCCCGCAGGGCCGCGGCCCAGATCGCCGCCACCTCCGCGTCGTCCGCCGGCACCTCTTCCAGGTTGCGGGCCTCCAGCAGCCGCTGAATGCGGTGCGCGCTCATCCCGCCACCTCCGCCAGCAGCGCGTCGTCGCCCACGATCCACCGCTTGGGCCCGTCCAGGATCCGCCGGAGCACGGCGTTCCCCGCCGCCACCTGCCGGGCGAGCTTTTCGGGGGTATAGGTTCGGATTTCCACGTCCCGGTCCAACAGCATCGATGCCTCCGCCGCAAGATGGCCCAACCGCGAATCGGGCCCAAGATCGCCGACCACCAGCACGTCGACGTCGCTGTCTCCCCGGGCGTCGCCGCGCGCCGTGGAGCCGAACACGAACGCCAGTTGAATGCCCTCCGCCCCGGCGATCGCCGCCTCCACCACTTCGGTGGGATCGGCGAAGTCGCGGATCAGCCGGCGGAGCGTCTTCCAGCCGCGATGATCGTCGTCCACCCGGTAGAGCACACGGCCGTCGTTCTCGATGCGCCGCACCAGGCCGCGCGACTCGAGCCGCCTGAGCTCGCGGGTCAGCGAGCTCATCGACAACCCGCAGTGCCGCTGCAAGCCCCGCACGTGCTCGGGCTCGTCGTCGTCGCGCATCGCGAAATGAAGGAGCAGCCGGGCGAACGCCGGTGAAGCCAGCAGCTCGGCCAACCCCCCCGCGTGCGATTGCCTGGTTCCCTTCGGCGTCATTCAGCTCTCTCGCGGCCAGGAGTGCTCCAGATTCTGGATCACCGGAGGCCGCACGTCAAGTCGAACGGGGCAATGCGTATGGTCGATGGACATCCAGAACGCAACGAGCCCCCGCCTGCCGGTTGCAAGCGGGGGCTCGTCCATCACGTGCGTCCGACAGGATGCGCCCCCCGCGTTCGCTATCGAAAAGCGGAGAATCGCGTCGTCCGGCAGCCGTTACATGGGGTACCAGCCCCGGCGAGCGGCGTGCTCCACGTACGCCACCGTGTACACCTTCACGAGCCTGCCACCGCCGTAGACTTCCACCATGTGCAGTTCGTCGCCGCGATACATCGCCAGCGCGTCGAGCCCGCCGATCGCCGGCATCTCATCGACCGTGACGGCAACGGGAAGGGCCTCGCCACGCACGTACGCGCAGGGCGTCATGCTCGAGCCGCGGCAGGTCGCACGGGTAAGCCCCACCCGCGTCCGGACGAACTCCAGCACGTCGGGCGCGGCAGACGCCACCATCTCCCGCCGGTCGAACACCACCGACGACACGGGCCTGGAGTTGCGGCGGCTCTTCAGCCGGTTGCCGAACACCTGCACGCGCTCCAGCAGCACCGGCTCGGCCTCCATTTCGATCGTGAGGCTCCTGTCGTCGGCGCTGATGGAAACCGACGTGGTGAGATCCGCATACCCCAGGCGGCTCACTTGCACCTGGTAGTACCCCGGCTTCAGGCGAATCCGGAAGAGGCCGTCCTCGCCCGCCGCGATCGCCTGGTCCACGGAACCGACGTAGATGATGGCGTCCGGGACGGCGGCACCGCTAGCGCGGTCCACCACGCGCCCGGTCAGCAGGGGAAGGGGGGGATCGTCCGCGGATTGCGCGGCCGCGGGGACCGCGGCCATGAACAGCGCGGTGAGCGCGGCGGCAAAGTGGGAGCGCGTCATGTGCTTCTCCTCAGGCGTGGGACGGGACTGGCGTAGGGGTAAGGGCGGGCAAGAATGGCTCCCTCAGGCGGATCGGGCCGATGTCGTTGCAGCGCACTCACATGCCTTACCGCAAGGATCGCCGCCGGAGCCGAGCTGTCCACTCCGCAGGACGCACGCACGGCATCGATTGTGGACGACTCGGATCGAAAACAGAACGAGCCCCCGCCTGCTGACGCAAGCGGGGGCTCGTGGTGAAGAAGTGCGCCCGACAGGATTCGAACCTGTGACCTTTGGCTCCGGAGGACCCGTCCGCCAAAATTGCGCTCGTCGCGAAACCAGAAAACCCGCGATTTTCCTACGATTTCCGTAACACGGCGTCACCCGGCGCACCGTGGCAGGTGCTAGAAACTGTGAAAGAAATTGTGAACGGCGGCCGGCCGGGGCAAGGGGGGTGAAACCGCACTCCCCCGCCCCGCTCCGCCCCCGGTGGTTCTGCCGTATCCTTCCCTGTCGCGCTACCCCTCGGCGTCAGCGCAGCGTCCGAACTCCACCTCCTCCAGCTCGTCGTGGCAGAGGGCGTAGAAGGGACAGTAGGGGCGGCGCCGGCGCCGCTCGGGTTCCGGTAGCGGGAAGTCGGAGAGCGGGCGCGGCGCGTTGCGATCGGGATCGGCCAGCAGCACCTGCATCGCCTGTACGCTGTCGCGGATGCGCTCCGCAGCATGCATCACATCGAGACGCGAGATCTCGAACGTGGTGTCGTCGCCGGTGGAAAGGTTCACCACGCGGCCGAACCACTCGTCATCGCGGAAAGGCAGGCCCAGCACGGTGCGGCAGTAGAGCGCGTACAACGCAATCTGCAGGTCGGCGTCGCTGTCGTCGCCCGTCTTCCAATCGACGATGACAACGCGTCCTTCGTCCGTGCGGTAGACCAGGTCCGGGCCGGCGTAGATCGGCCAGCCCTCGTGGACGAACGCCTCAGGGCCCTCCGGCACCGTCACGCACTCGGGCCGGCATGCCTCCAGGTCCGCCCAGACCCGCGACCCTTCCAGGCTGCGGAGGCAGAGGCGCGCCTTGGTCACCGCGCCTGCCAGGCCGGCCGAGGACGACCGGCCGGAGTACCACGCGTCCTGCAGCATCACCACGCGCTTGGGATCGCGCTGGAACAGGTCGCGGTGGTGCGAGCCGAGCACCGCTCGGTTCAGCGCCTCGGATACCCGGACGAGCATGGTGTCGAATGAGGGGCGGGGCCTGCCGCGGCGCACCGCTTCTGCGCTCTCGCGCGCGCAGTCGTGCACGGCGGTCCCGACGATCATCGGAAACGACGTGAGCTGCTTGAGGGCGTATGCGAGACGCGCCTCCTCCGGTGCCTCCGGCGACCACCCGCGGTGGCCGCCGTAGTAGCGCCAGAAGTAGGCGCGCGCGCACTCCGCCAGGGCGCGGTCCCGGGAGTGGGACCAGCTGAACTCGGGATAGGGAGCGTCGTACCTCATCGGCCTACAGCGCCGGCTGGAGCTCTGCCTCGCCGGCAACCGCCGGGCGTGTGCTCCGCCCACTGCGCCGCTCAGCGCCCCCCGTTTCGCCCACACCCAGCACGTCCGTGGCCTTGATCTCCGTCGTCCAGCGCGTGTCGCCGCTGTCCGTCTCGTAGGAGCGGTAGTCGATCTCGCCCTCCACGTAGACGCGGTCGCCCTTGCCCAGGTACTTCTCGACGAAGCCAAACGTCGCCGGCAGGCTGTCCCACACCAGCACGCGGTGCCACTGCGTCTTCTCGCGCGGCTTGCCGTCGCGGCCGTTCCACCGGCGCGTGGTGCCGAGCGAGAATTGCGCGACGCGGGCGCCGCTGCTGATGGTGCGGATCTCGGGATCGGCACCCAGGTAGCCGATCAGCGTGGCCTTGTTGAGGCAGCGGGACATCGTGGAACCCTCGGGGATAAAGATGAACGAGCCGGATGCACCGGCCTGACCGGCCTAGTGCCTGACTCGTCCATCACTTTTCTCCTGGGGTTCTTTGCCTCGTCCTTCCTGCTGCAGGGTTCCGGTTACCAGTCCAGTCCTCTGCTCTTCCGCTCCGGACCGCTCACAAGTCCATCTGCGATGCGCATCGCGTTGGGAAGGAGGCTGGTGATCGCAGGGGCGGCGCGAGTCACGCGCTGCTGATCCTCCGGTCGAAGATCAAGAAACATGTGCTTCAGTTCCTCTACGGTGGGCGCTTTTAGCGTTTCGCGCAGACGGAGCGCTTCAGCCTTTTGAGCCTCGGCTACGGCCGTCCGGGTTAAGAGTTCCTCCCGCACCTTTGGTAGCGGCACCTCCTCCGACAGGTCGAGTTCCCCCGCGATCCTTCGGCGGACGGAGTCCCGTACCAACACTGCGTTTAAGTACCGCTCCCCGGCGCCCGCAGTCAGAATGCCCGCTCCCCTCGCATCGCTCGGGTTTCGGAAGACATGCTGTTCCGGGGGCGTTCTCCGCAGACGCTCTGCGGCCTTCGAGATTCTGGCGCGCCAGCCGCCCGGCTGCTCATCGCTTGTCGGACGCTCGTCTCCAGACGCTGCCAGGAACTCACGGGCGAACTCGGCCGGCTGCTCACCCAAGGTCTTCAGTGTCGCCCGCTTCTGCACCTCGGTGAGGTGCTCGAACAGGTCAGTGAATGCCCGAGGATCGCGGAATGCGGCCCGAATCTGTGTGGCGAATTCGTGAGTTGCACCTTTCACATCCCTGGTCGTACGCTCCAGGGCGCCAGACCACGTAGCAATCTTCCCTCGAGCGTCGTCGAGCTTTTCCACCTCGTTCCGCAGCGTTCTACTTTGCTGAAATAGCTCGAACGACTGCAGGAATGCATGCGCATCCGTGCTCCCGTTCCTGACCGGGAGGGACGACGGATCGTGAGTCGTTGGCGTCAACCCCGTCGCCGGCTCCGACGCCGCACCTCCGGCTGATTCAGACGTACGAACATCCGGCGTGGGAGTGGACCGGATACGAGCCACATCCCCGGCACCTTCGTGGTCGGCAGGCCAAGGCGTCACCTCCTCTTCTTCCCTGACCGGCTGGATGGCTTGCGACCGCTCTGGCGCACCAGCCGATAACACGCGTGCCATCGTCTCCAGACCTTCGAAAACATCGATCTGCGTGCTGGTCGGTGACGGCGCGATTTCCTGCGGCTGCCTGGCAGGGTCCGGTGGTGTGGCGGACGCGGAGAAGGACGGGGCGGTCTCGGCTGGGGACGTGGCCACGCCGGGTTGCGGGTAGTGGCCCAGGCGCTTCTCCAGGTAGAAGCGTGAGAACTCACGTCCTACTTCGGACGCCTTTACTTCCCGCTCACCGTCCGTCACGACGAAGCCGCCGCCCTGCACGCGGAGGAACAGCCCGAGCGCGGCCAAGTCGTGCTCCAGTTCTACCCAGGAGTCCGACAGCCGCAGGGCCGAGTCGGCCTTCGACCGCACTTCATCTCGGAAGCTTGTATTTCTGCGCACCGGCGCCGGTGCAGTTACGGGTGCGGGGTCGGAACGCTCTTCCGCCCGCGAGGCGGGCTGGACAGCGGGTTCCGCCGCCTGCACCGGATACACGGTGCGCGGCGGACGGCGGGTTTCTTCCGGAAGTAGTGGCAATCCACGGGATTCGCGGCACGCGACGTCCATGTCACGCAGGCAGCGCACGGCATGGATATTCGGGTAGCGGGCGACGAGCCACTCCGCCCGCTTCATCTCCGCCTCCGCCCGTTCCCGCGTGTCCGCGAAGAAGATCTGCGGTCCCCTGCTGTCCCAGACGCCGAAGATCCCGTCGTCCTCGTAGAGGCTGAACCGCGGCTGTGCTTCGGATGCGGCGCGCGTCTCCGGCGGGGCCTTGCTCTCGATGCCGACGCGCGCAGGAGACGCGCCTCCTGCATCACGAACGGATATCGCGCTAGCGACGGCTACGCGCGCGCGGTAATCCGAGTATCGGCCGAACTGCTCCTCCAGATTGCCACGGGAGAACTGCGGCCCCACCTCCGACGCCTTCACTACCTGCCGTCCGTCCGTGACGGACATCCCGCGCCCGTTCACGCGCACGGACAGTCTGAACTCCGCCAACCCCGCCTCCACGTCGGCCCAGGATCGCGCGCGCTTCAGCACGGGCTCGGCGCGCTCCCGCACCTCGCGCAGGAACTCCCCGTCCGCACGCGCCAGCCGCGGGCGCGGCCTCAACTCGGGATGCCCGGGGACGCGAGCGAGCCACCCGGGCACGACCCGCAGCCCCTCGTCCAACTCCTGCTGTCGCAGGCTGGCCTCGGTGCGCAATCGGCTCCAACTCCCTTTCCACGCCACGCCCGTCTCCGGGTGCACGCGGTTAACCATCGCGTGTACGTGCGGATCATCGGTGTCGATGTGGGCTACGATCACCGCCTGGTGCTCGCCAAGCCCGAGGTCCGTCAGCGTTCGCGCCATCACGCGCTTCATCAGGGCCTCGTTTACCGGATCACCCGGCGCGAAGCTGATGGAGAGGTGTAAGACGGGCTTTCTGGTGTACGAGAGGCTCGCCGTGCCTGCCATGATGCGCTCGGCGATGTCCATGCGCCGGGTGGGCAGGTTTTGGAACTCGACCCATCCCACGCGCTGGGACGGATCGACGCGGCCCCTCCCCCTGCGCAGGTAATCACCACAATCCCCGAAGTCATCGCCGAACGTCTGGTTCGCGATCACGGCAGCGCTTCGCGAACCGCTTTCTCGACTTGAGCGAGGACGGAGCGCAGGGCGTCCATCGGCGGTAGCTCCTCGGCCGTGTTCGCGCGGTGCGCGAGCGCGTTCAGCGCATTCCCGGCTTCTATCACGCTTGCGATCACCTCGTCGCCACGCGCCCCGAGCATGGTCGGCGCCGCGGAGATCACGTACTCCACGCTGCCGGCCGCGGCCGTGAGCACGCGCACGCCGTCGTCGTCGCCGTCGATCTCGGCCACGCGGCGGAGCTGGTGGAGGTTGTTGCCCACGCGCGCGAGCTGGTGCCACAGCGACCGCGCGCGCCGCGCAGGGGTGAGGGGCTGACCCCGGCCGGGCTGCGGCGCGGGCGGGGTTCCGAGCGCCGCCTCGCGGACGTAGCGCAGCGGGGGCACGCCGCGGTCGGCGGCGGCGCGTTCGACCTGGGCCCACTCCTCGGGGGTCCAGCGCGTGGGTTTGCGGAGCGTGCGACGCGACAACGGTGTTTCCCTTTGAGCGCAGCGAAAAGGCGAGCGAGACCAGGGCGCCTGCGAGCGAAGCGAGCGAATAGGCGCCTCCTGGTCACGGCTCGCTGCGGGGGGCCTACGGGTGGCTTACCCCATCAGCGGCGAAAACAGACACGGCCGCGGGAGAGCGGCTGGCGGCGCTGTGGTCGTAGAGGGGGGCAGACGGGATGGACTTCAGGAAAGGAAGAAGGTCGGAGAGGGCGAACCCGCCCTCTCCGACTCGCCCTTATCACGGGGAACACACGGCGGACCTCGGAGAGCCGGGCGGAAGGGGGGCAAGCGTGAAGACGTGGGATGTGGAGACGGGGGAGACGGAGACGGTGACGAAC
>NZ_DATBNB010000892.1 GCF_036554565.1 Longimicrobium sp.
TCCAGGTCTACCTCGATCTCCAGCGGCGTCTCGTAGCTGCGCGGACGCTCGCGCTCGCGGTCCCGGTCGCGGTCACGCCCGCGGTAGCGGTCGCGGAAGCCGCCGCGTCCACGGTCGCGGCCACGATCGCGGTCGCGCCCACCCTCGCGGTCGGCCTCTTCGCGCTGGCGCTCGCGGCGCGGCTCGTCGAAGGGCGTCTGCGGCTCGTCGCCGGGCTGCGGGGGAACGATCTCCCACTGCCCCTCGTTGTCCTTGCGCAGGCGCACCAGCCCGCGCGACTGCGCGTCGGTGATGAACTTGCTGAACTTGCTGTACCCCAGGTCCTTTTCGCTGAAGCCCGGGTCCAGGTCGATCATCACCTGCTTCAGCCGATCCACCCGCATCACGTCGCGGTTGCGGACCATCTGCCGCGCGGCCTTGGTCACCAGCTCCCACGGGTCTTCGCGCACGCCGGTGTCGTCCTGCGCGCGGGTGAGGCCGGAGAGGTTGTGGTACGAGTAGTACTCGTCGCAGTTCTGGATCAGCAGGTCGCTGGCCGACTCGCGCATCCCCACGCCGATCACGTACTTGCCGTACTCCTTGAGCTTCATCACGCAGCTCGAGAAGTCGGAGTCGCCCGTGAGCAGGATGAAGGTGCCGATCTCCGGCCGCATGAACGCCAGCTCGATGGCGTCCACCGCCATGCGCAGGTCCGTGGCGTTCTTCTTGGAGGTCCCGTAGGCGGGGGCGAAGATCAGGTCGACGGAGGCCTCCGTCAGGGGAACGACCGACTGGGGGTAGCGCCGCCAGTCGGCGTAGGCGCGGCGCACGGCCACCTTGCCGCGGAACACCTCGGAATCCAGCATCGCCTTGAGCTCCTTGCCCAGGTCGGTGCGGATGTTCATGGTGACGTTGTCGAAGTCGATAAGCAGTGCGGCGCTGCGGCCGCTGGGCATGCCCGCCGAAGTGGGCACACGGGTTGGTGCGTTGTTCATGTCTCGTCAGTCCGTCGTTTGCGTTGTGCCGACGAGACCCCTTTTCCTCGGGGGGGAGCCAGCGCGGGGGCACGAAGCGCGAAAGTACGAAAGCGGGAACCGGGGCTGGGGTTCCGTACGCTTTCGTACTCGGGCGCCGCGTACTTCCGCACTCCCCGCCGATGGCGAAAGGAGCCTCGAAGCGTCGTTGTTCATCACCGCCGGCTGCTCTCCTCGGCGTTGATCATCCGCGCGAGCTCCACCCGGCGCACCTTGCCGCTTCCCGTCAGGGGAAAGCCGTCCAGGAAGCGCACGAGGTCGGGAACCTTGTAGTCCGCCAGCACCTCGCGGCAGAAATCGCGGATCTCCTCACCCGTCACGATGGCGCCCTCGACGGGGACGATGCAGGCGCATGCCTTTTCGCCCAGGATCTCGTCGGGAAGGCCCACCACGGCGACGTCGAGCACCGCGGGGTGCGCGTGCAGCCGGTCTTCCACCTCGCGCGGGTACACGTTGAACCCGCCGCGGATGATCATTTCCTTGCGGCGGCCGATCAGGTGAACGTAGCCCTCCTCGTCCACCATCCCCAGGTCGCCGGTCAAAAAGAACCCGTCGGGCGTAAACACCTGGGCCGTCTCGCCGGGCTGGCGGTAGTACCCCTGCATGACGCCCGGGCCCTTGATGGCCACCTCGCCCACCGACTCCACCGGAAGAACCGAGCCGTCGGCGTCGATCACCCGCACCTCGGTTTCGGCCAGCGGCCGCCCGACGGTGGCGATCTGCTTGCCGCGCGGGTCGCCGGGGGTGTTGACGGACACCGTGTTTCCGGTTTCCGTCATCCCGTATCCCACGCGAATTCCCGGCACCAGGTCGCGCATGATGCGCTGCGCCAGTTCTTCCGTCACCGGCGCGCCGGCCACGATGCCCGTGCGCAGCGACGAGAGGTTGCGCGACGCCCGCGTGGGCTCGTTCAGCGCCAGGATGAAGTTGGTGGGAACGCCGTGAATGACCGTCACCCCCTCGCGCTCCACCACCTCCAGCGCCTCGGCCGGGGCAAGCCCCTCGTCCAGCACCAGCGACGCGCCCGCCGCCATCGTCCCCAGCACCCCGGTGCCGATGCCGAACACGTTGAAGAGCGTGTTGACCCCGAACACCACGTCGTCGGCCGTCAACCCGATGGCCTCGGCCGTGGTGGCGGCGTTGGACATCAGGTTCTCGTGCGTGAGCGCCACCCCCTTGGGCTTGCCCATGGTGCCCGAGGTGTAGACGATGGCGAACAGCGCATCCGACGGGCCCTCCCACCGGGGGAACGGCCGCCCCTCGCCGCTGGACACCAGGTCTTCGAACTGGTGGATGCGGTCGTCGTACCAGAGGTCTTCCTTGCCCACCGACAGCACGTACTGCAGGTCCGGCAGCACGCCCAGGAACTGCTCGAAGCGCGCCAGGTAGTCGATGCCTCCCCAGTTTTCGGCCGTGACCACGGCCACCGACTCGGAGTGGCGCAGCGCGTACTGCAGCTCCGGCGACGTAAAGCGCGGGTTCAGCGGCACGATCACCGCGCCCAGCTTGGCCGCGGCAAAGGCGCTGACGATGAACTCGGGCCAGTTGGGAAGGGTGAGGGCGATGCGGTCGCCGGCCTCGATGCCCAGCTCGTGCAGGGCGGCGGCCAGCGCGGCGGCCTGCTGGTCGACCTGTCCGTACGTAAGCCGCTGATCGCCGAACGCAACGAAAGGCCGCGTCGGGTTCTCCCGCGCGCGGAGCTCCAGGCTCTCCGCGAGCGTGAGACCACGAAAGCGGTCGCGTAGCGTCATGTAGCCTCTAGTGCGGGTGCTCCATCCTGTGCCGACGGGCAGAAACATAACTGGGGGTTCAGGGTGCGTCAAACGCTGGGGGTTGCGGGGTTTTCGACGGCTCCCGGGCGCGCCCGCCGGTCCGTCCCGTTCCCCGTTCCCTATTCCCTCTCCCCTCCTCCACCGGCTATCTTCCGCCCTCCACCACAGCGTTCTCAGCAGGTTCTAGAGAGCAGGCCTTGCATCCGATTCCCGAGTACCTCCGCGGGCTCAATCCCGAGCAGCGCCACGCCGCGCTCTCCACCGAGGGCCCCGTGCTGGTCCTGGCCGGCGCGGGCTCGGGCAAGACCAGCATGCTGGTGCACCGGATCGCCTACATGATCCGCGACCGGGGCATCAACCCCAAGCAGATCCTGGCCGTCACCTTCACCAACAAGGCGGCCACCGAAATGCGCGAGCGCGTGGCCCGGATGGTGGGCAAGGAGGCCCGCGGCGTTCTCCTTTCCACCTTCCACTCGCTGGGCGCGCGGCTCCTTCGCGACTACGGCGACCGCATCGGCCTGCCGAAGGATTTCTCCATCTATCCCACCAGCGACCAGGCGCAGGCGGTCAAGCGCATCATGGCCGAGGAGGTGCACATCAGCGCCACCGTCGGGGAGGATTCGTTCGATCCCAAGCGCGTGCTGTTCGCCATCTCCGACTGGAAGAACCGGCTGGTCACCCCGCCCGAGGCCGCGCGGGAGGTGGCCGAGGGGCGGATGAAGAACGACCGCAACGACGACTACGCCGTCCTCGCCGCCGACATCTACCCCCGCTACGAGGCCACGCTGCGGGCCGCGGGGGCGTGCGACTTCGACGACCTGCTGGTGCTTCCCGTGCAGCTGCTGCGCGAGCACCCCGAGGTGCGCGAGCGGCTGTGGAAGCGCTGGCGGTACGTGATGATCGACGAGTACCAGGACACCAACGGCGCACAGTTCGAGGTGGCGCGGATGATGGCCGGGCCGCTGAAGAACCTGTGCGTGGTGGGCGACGACGACCAGTCCATCTACGCCTGGCGCGGCGCCGACGTGCGCAACATCCTGGATTTCGAGAACCACTTTCCCGGCGCGCAGGTGGTGCTGCTGGAAGAGAACTACCGCTCCACGCAGCGCATCCTGGACGCGGCCAACGGGGTGATCGCCAACAACTCGTCGCGGCGCCCCAAGCGGCTGCGCACGGGGAACGGCCCCGGTCCCAAGATCGACTACTGGTCGTTCAACGAGGCCGGCGGAAAGACGTCGGAAGAGCAGGAGTCGGAGATGGTGGCGCGGGAGATCGGCGTGCGCCGCTTCGCCGAGAAGCTGAAGTGGGCCGACTTTGCGGTGCTTTATCGCACGAACCTGCAGAGCAAGCCGTTCGAAGAGGCGCTGCGGGCGGCCAACATCCCCTACCGGGTGGTCGGCGGGCAGTCGTTCTTCGACCGCAAGGAGGTGGCGGACCTGGTGGCCTACCTGCGCGTGCTCCTCAACCCGCGCGACGAGGTTTCGCTCCGCCGCATCATCAACTACCCCGGGCGCGGCATCGGGCGCACGACCATCATGAAGCTCGTCGACGCCTCCCGCGCCGCGCACGAGCCGCTGTACGAAACGCTCAAGCGGGTGGGCGAGGTGGACGGCATCAACCGCGGGACCACGGAGGCGGTGCGCTCGTTCGTGGAGATGATGGAGGAGCTGCGGATGGAGTTCCAGTCCACGCAGGCCGCCATCGACCACGGGCTGACGACGCATCGGTCGCTGTTCGGGTTCACGCAGGAGATGGTGAAGCGGCTGCGGCTGGAAGAGGCGGTGCGGGCCGACAACTCCAAGAGCGAGCGCGCGGCGGAGGTGCGGGTAGACATCCTTCGCGAGTTCGTGGGATCCATCCAGCGCTTCGAGGAGCGCACCTGGGCCGACCGCCCGCCCCCGGACGACGAGGACGACTGGAATCCGCCCTCCATGCGGGCGTTCCTGGAGCGCGTGTCGCTGACGGACGAGGACGACCGCAAGGAAAAGGAGGAAGAGGCTCCCGACCAGGTGACGCTGCTGACCATGCACAGCGCCAAGGGGCTGGAGTTCACCCACGTGTTCATCGTGGGGCTGGAGGAGGAGATCCTGCCGCACGCGCGCAGCGTGAAGAGCTCGGCGGCTGCGGAGGCCGACGCGGAGGAAAACTGGCAGACCTGGGAGGCGAACGGGGGCGGCGACCCCATCGCGGAGGAGCGCCGCCTGTTCTACGTGGGGATCACGCGGGCACGGCACCGGCTCACGCTCTCCGGCTGCGCCACCCGCAACCAGCGTGGCAACGTGATCGTCCGCAAGCCGTCGCGCTTCCTCGCGGAGATCCCCCCCGAGCTGCTGGACCAGAAGACGCCGGGCGCCATCAGCTCCCTCTCGCCGGAGGAAAGCAAGTCGTTCCGCGCAAACGTGATGGCGGACCTTCGCAAACAGCTGGCGGGCGGCTGAACGGCGGCGGCGCGAGGCGCGGCGAGCCACGGCGAGGCGCACGAAGGCACGCAGAGGGCACGGCGGAGGCACGGTGGAGGGCCGGCGAAGCACGCCGGAGGCGCGGCGACGAAGGCCGCGTAGCACCAAGCCCTGTCATCCAGAGGCGCAAGCGCACTGAACCGGCCCGCACTCCACCCTTCGCGCGCCGTCGGATCTAGCTGAGGACACCTCTATACCGGGGCGCGGCAGCGGTCACAAAGCCGAGGCCTCGGCCGGGCTGGGGCGACTAAAGTCGCGGCAACAAAGGCCCGAAGTCCGCCTTCGCGGACTGCACGCGAAGCCGAGTGCGCGTGGCCAGCGGAGGTGCAATCGCAGTCTCCCCTCTCCGCACGTCGTTTGTGCGGGGAGGGGCCTCCCGCGGCATGCGCGACGGCTGGTCTGATCGGCGTGATTGAGCGGTCCACCGGTTCGCCCGTGGACCGCTTCTTCGCCAAGCCAAGACCGAGCCCGCGGCATCGGCGACCGCTGCCGCGCCCGGGCGAAGAGGCATCCGGGGTTAGATCCTTCGCCCCGCGAGCGTCGGTGTGGAGGGGGGTGCGGTGCGCCTGGGGCTCAGGATGACAGACGTGGTGGAGCGACAACGATATAGATCCGCCCCCACAATCTGAAGTGTACCCCCTCTCCCACGCTGTTTGTGGGAGAGGGTCGCACGCGTGTCAGCGCGGCGGGGTGAGGGCCCCCACGGCAGCCGAGGCCTCACCCCAAAATGGCGAACCCCCGGCACCGCGCGCAAACGCGAGGTGCGGGGGCTTTCCCTCCATCGACATCCCTGCCCTACTCGTATCGCAGCGCGTCCACCGGGTCCAGGCGCGCGGCCTTGAACGCGGGGTACAGGCCAAAGCCCATCCCGCCCACCGCCGCCACCAGCAGCGACGCCACGACCGCCCACAGCGGGATCGTCGCCGGGATGGGGCTGATGGCGCCGATCAGCCACGCCATGCACATGGCGATGGCCAGGCCGATGATGCCGCCCACCAGCGTCACCGTCATCGCCTCGACCAGGAACTGCCACAGGATCTCGCGCGGGGTGGCGCCCAGCGCCTTGCGCACGCCGATCTCGCGCGTCCGCTCGGTCACCGAGATCATCATGATCCCCACCACCCCCACGCCGCCTACGATCAGGCCGATCCCCGCCAGCACCAGCATCACCAGGAAGAACACGCCCGTCATGCGGTCGAACATCTCGGTGAACGCCTGCTGGCGGATCAGGGCGAAGTTGTCTTCCGCCCCGGGCCGCAGCCCGCGCGAAACGCGGAGCGCCGCCGTCACGTCGTCCATGGCCTGCGCCTGCGTGTAGCCCGTCGCCGGCACCACCAGCAGGCTCATCCAGTCGCGGTCGGCATCCAGCTTGGTGAGCGCCGTCCGCGTGGGAACGAAGGCGAAGTTGCCCGCCGCCGCGGCGAAGATGTTCTCCGTTTCCTTGTACACGCCCACCACCAGGAACTGCTGGCCGCGCAGCCGGATGTGCTTGCCCACCGCCCGCGTGCCGTCGAACAGCGACCTCGCCAGTCCGTCGGAAAGCACCACGACCGGCGCCCCGCTCCGCTCGTCGGCCGCCACGAAGTTGCGGCCCTCGATGAAGTCGCCCTTGCTGTACTCGGGCCAGGTGGCGCCGCGCCCCGCGATGTTCACGTTGGGCACGGTGTTGTTGCGGTACTTGGCGCTTCCCCCCGCGTCCGCCGCCGTCACCACCGAACGGATGGAGGGCAGCGCCTCCAGCAGGTCGGCCTCGGCGAAGGTGATGGCCGGCTTGCCGTCCCACGGGGCGGTCTCGGCGTCGTTCACGAACTGCAGCTTCGTCTGGTCGAAGCGGTTGACGATGAAGTTGTTGGGGCCCAGCCCCTCCATCGCCGACATCACCGAGCCGCGCAGCCCCGTGATCGCGGCCGCCATCGTCATCACCGTCGCCACGCCGATGACGATGCCCAGGATGGTCAGCGAGGCGCGCACCTTGTTGCTGCGCAGCGATTCCAGGGCGATCAGCACCCCGTCGCGCACGGACGTCAGGTTCATCATGAGCGCGCTCCTATTCCGACCGCAGGGCCACGATGGGGTCCAGCCGCGAGGCGCGCCACGCGGGGTACACCCCGGCGACGAGGCCCACGCCGATCCCCAGGAACATCGCCAGCCCGATCGCCCCGCCCGACACCCGCGCCGGCAGCGGCGACACGGCCGACACCAGCTGTGCCAGCCCGATCCCCAAGGCGATTCCCAGCAGCCCGCCGAATCCCGACAGGGTTCCGGCTTCGATCATGAACTGCGTGAGGATGTCGACCCGGCGCGCGCCCAGCGACTTGCGGATGCCGATTTCGCGCGTGCGCTCGCTGACCGACACCAGCATCAGGTTCATGATGACCACGGCCCCCACGATCAGCGACACGCCCACCAGCATGGGCAGCGCCATCATCAGAAAGCCGTTGATCTTTTCCCAGAACCCCAGCGACCCCTCGGCCGTCTCGACCGAGAAGTTGTTTTCCTCGCGCGGACGCAGCCGGCGAAGGGTGCGCGCCAGGCCGGTGATCTCCGACTCCGCCTGCGGAACCAGCTCGCCGCGGGGCACCTGGAAGGAGATGTCTTCCACCTTTCCCGCCTGCTCCCAGACGCCGCCGTTCACCGGGCTCCGCGCGGGGACGATGGCCATGCGGTCCATCGTAAAGCCGAAGATCGCGCCCTGCTTTTCCAGCAGCCCGATCACGCGGTAGGGCAGGCTGGCGACCCGTACCGTCTGGCCCACGGGGTTCAGCCCGGGAAAGAGCGCGTCGGCCACCTCCACGCCCAGGATGATGACGGGCACCCCGCGCTGCGCCTCCTGGCGCGAGAAGGGCCGCCCTGCCTGGATGTCCATCTCGCGGACGCGGAAGAAGTTCTCGTTCGCGCCGATGATGTTGACGCCCGACAATTCCTTGCCGCGCCCGTTGCCCACACGCGCCGACTGGTCGTAGCTGTACGACAGCAGCCCGGGGGTGGTGACGTTGGCCGCCAGCCACTCGGCCTCGTTCTGGCTGAAGAGCGGGCGCCGCATCCATTCGCGCCACTGGTCCTCGGTCTGGGGGTCCTCGCCCAGTTCGGGAACGCGGCGCAGCAGCACCGTGTTATGCCCCACGATGCGGCCGGCGAACTCCTCCTTCATGTACGCATCCATCCCCTTGAGCAGGGTGATGACGGCGATCAGGAAGGTGACGCCCACCACCGTGCCCAGCACGGTGAAGAAGGCGCGCATCTTGTTGGCGCGGATCATGGCCAGGGCGATCCTCACCGCTTCGCGGATGCCCATGGCTCAGGCTCCCGCGCCGACGGCCACTTCGGCGCGCTTGCGATGGGGCTCCGGAACGACCGGCGTCTGGCGCCGGTCGCTGGCGATCACCCCGTCCTTGAGCGTCACCACGCGCTCGGCGTGCGCCGCGATGTCGGGCTCGTGGGTGACCATGATGATGGTTTGCCCCTGCCGGTGGAGGTCGGCGAAGAGGGCCATGATCTCCTCCGACGTCACCGAGTCCAGGTTGCCCGTGGGCTCGTCGGCCAGGATGATGCTGGGACGCGTCACCAGCGCCCGGGCGATGGCCACGCGCTGCCGCTGGCCGCCCGAAAGCTGGCTGGGGCGGTGGTCCATGCGGTCGCCCAGCCCCACGTGCTCCAGGGCCTGCACCGCCCGCTCGCGCCGCTCCTTCTTGGCGAACCCGCCGTAGACCAGCGGCAACTCCACGTTTTCCAGCGCGGTGCTGCGCGGCAGCAGGTTGAAGGTCTGGAAGACGAAGCCGATCTCGCGGTTGCGGACGCGGGCCAGGTCGTCTTCCTTCATCCCCGCCACCTTCTGCCCGTTCAGCACGTACTCGCCGCCCGTGGGCGTGTCCAGGCAGCCGATCAGGTTCATGAAGGTGCTCTTCCCCGAGCCCGACGGCCCCATGATGGCCACGTACTCGTTGCGGTGGATCTCCAGGTCCACCCCGCGGAGGGCGCGCACCGTTTCCGCGCCCAGGTCGTAGTGCTTCTGAAGGTCCCGCGCCTGGATGATGGGCGCCGTGCTCATCCCTTCCTCCGTTCCGCCCCCTTGGCCTTGCCCTTCTCCTCCTCCGGCTCCGGCAGGCGCACCTTGTTGCCGGCCTCGAGCTCGCGGATGGCCTGGTAGCTTCCCGCCACCACCATCTCGCCGCCGCGCAGGCCGCTGACCACCTCGAAGTAGCGGTCGCCCGCGATGCCGATCTTCACCGGCACCCACACGGCGCTGTCGCCGCGGATGACGAACACGCCCTCGACCTCTTCCTCCACCTTGCGCTCGCCGCGCACCGCCTCGGGGCCGTCCTGCTCCTCGTCGGCCGCCTTGAACTTCTTCCCCTGCGCGTCGCGGACGGTCAGGGCGATGATGGGCACGGACAGCGAGTTCGCGCGCGTCTCGGTGACGATCTCGGCCGTGGCGGAGAGGTCCGGACGCAGGTTGGCCGGCGGGTTGTCGAGGGTGATGACCACCTCGTAGTCCACCGACTGCTGCTGCGTGCTGCCGCCCGCCGAGGGGAGCTGGATGGAGCTGTTGCCGATGGCCGTCACCCGCCCGCTGAAGGCCTGGCCCGGAAAGGCGTCCACCTTCACCGAGGCGCTGTCGCCCAGCGTCAGCCCGGGAACGTCGGTCTCGTCCACCTGCACCTTGGCCTCCATCACCGACAGGTCGGCGATGGTCAGCAGCAGGCTGCCGGGGTTGTTCATCGTCCCGACGACGGCCGTTTCGCCCTGCTCGATGTTCAGCCGGGTGACGCGCCCGCTCATGGGGGCCACGATGGTGGTCTTGCTCAATTGGTCGCGCGCCTCGCTGACCGCGGCCTGCGACTGGCTGATGGCGAAGCGCATGGCCTGGAACTCCTGCTCGGCCACCTGCACCTGGGTGCGGGCCTGCTCCACGTCGGCCGCCGAAACGAGCTCGTTGGTGCGCGACAGCTGCTCGGCGCGGTTCAGGTCGCTCTGCGCCTTGGTGAGCTGCGCGCGCTGCTGGGCGGCGCGGGCCTGGCTCTGCGACACGGCGGCCTCGGCGCGGCGCACGGCGGCTACGTACTGCGTGGGCTCGATGCGCAGCAGCAGCTCGCCCGCGTTCACCCACTGCCCTTCCTCCACCGCCACCTGCACCACGCGGCCGGAGATGTCGGCCGAGATGTCGACCTTGCGTTTGGGCTCGATCTTTCCGCTGGCCTGCACCACCGACACCAGTCCGCGGCGGGCCACCTGCTCGCCACGCACCTCCACGCCCTCGTCGCCGCCGCCCATCGCCATCGCGGCGCCGACGGACACGATGACCAGCGCTCCGGCGATGATCGCGACCTTCTTCTTCTTCGACATGGTTCTATGTCCTTGGTCCGGGGGGCCGGAAATCAGCGAAGGGGGCGGCCGACCAGCGCCTCGAGCGCGGCCAGCGACTTGTGGTACATGTACACCGAGTCGATCACCGCGCGCTCGGCCTCGGAAAGCCGCGTCTGCGCGTCGGTCACCTCCAGCGAGTTGGCGGCGCCCAGGCGAAAGCGCTCGCGGGCCAGGCGCAGCTCCTCGGCGGCGTTCTCGGCCACCTGGCGCTGAAGCTCGGCGGTGCGGAAGGCGGTCTGCGCGTTCAGCACGCCGGTGCGTACGTCCAGCTCCAGCCGCTGCTGCTGGGCGCGTACGGCCAGCTCGGCGTCGCCGGCCTGCACGCGCGCCTCCTCGATCCGCCGCTCACGGTTGAGCCCGTCGAACAGCGGCAGCGACACGGTCATCGAGGCCTGCAGGGGCTGGCGCGTGTAGCCAAAGGGAAAGCTGGGGTTTCCGGCGGCGATCTCGTTGCGCACGGCGGCCTGCACGGCCGGGTCGGCGGCGTTCAGCGGCGAGCAGTCGGCGGCGCCCAGCCCTGCGGCGGTGCGGATGACGTTCGTTTCCTGGCACGACGAGTACGCGCCGGCCAGCCCGCCCAGCTGCTGCTGCACCAGTGGATCGATGTTGCCGGCGCTGTACACCGAGCCCACCAGCCCCACCTGCATGCTCACGCTGGGCAGGTACTGCGAGCGGGCCGCCCTCACCTGCGTACGCGCGGCGCCGCTGCTGGCGCGCGCGGCCTGGATGACGGGGTTGGCCTCTTGGGCCTCGCGCACCAGCTCGTCGGCGTTCCACGAGGGCGCGAAGAGCTCGAACCGGCTGGTGAGCGGCGTGTCGGGCGAAAGGCTCACGCCCATCAGCTGCCCCAGCCGAAGCACCTCGGTGGCGTGCGTGTTCTGCCGCTGCACCAGCGCCACCTCGGCCTGGCCGCGCTGCACCTGCGCGCGGCGCACCTCCAGCGGCGTTCCCGAGCCCACCTCCAGCCGGGCGCCGGCCAGCCGCTCGTGCTCGCGGGTGCGCTCCACCTCGCGCGCGGCCTGCTGCACCTGGTCGCCGGCCTGCAGCGCCGTCAGGTACTGCTGGCGCACCTGCATCACCAGGCTCCACTCGTAGCCCGCGATGCGGCTTTCCGTGGCCGCGTGCTGCGCCCGGGCGATGCTGGGCTGAAGCAGCTTGGCGCGGCTGATGTCGTACTGCAGCCCCAGGTTCCAGTTGGACGAGTAGTACTCGGGCTTGGCGCCGAACGTCTGCGCGCCGAAGCGCTGCTCGCCCGGCGCCGTGTATCCGAACCCGGCGCTGGCGTTGGCGGACGGCAGGAAGTCGGCGCGGGCGGCGCGCATGCCCGCGCGGGTGGCGCCCACGTCGTTGCGCTGCGCCAGCATGTCGGGATTGTTCTCGCGGGCCGATGCCACGGCCTGCTCGATGGTGAGCGCGGGCTGCTGCGCGGCCGCGGGCAGGGCGAACAGGAGCGCGGCGAGCGCAGAAAGGCCGGCGCCTCGGCGAATGATGATGCTCGACATTGGTCGATTTCGGTTGTCGGGGTCCTGCAGAGGGGCGGTCTGGTACCGCCTCGTGGTGCCCTACGGGAACGGTGCTGGTGGAGTTTCAGGCAGGTTCGGGAGGGATGCGCCAAATCTAATCACGTACCGCTGAAATCCCAAGGACGTGAGTGGCGCGGGAACGCAGATGATGGTGGCAAGCTCTCAAGGTTTGATGGCACGCCCGGGCTGTTTAATGGCGCGCTCGGTCATTTAATGGCATGCTTTTAAGTTCTAATGGCACGCTTCTGTACTTTAATGGCACGCTTCCCTATGTTTATGGCGCGCTTAACGGCCACGGATCCCTCAGCGTGCCACAGCCAGCCGACAGATTCCCACCTTGGCGAAAACCAACTCCTCGGTCATCCAGCAGGAACTCGACAGGATCGTTGCTCTGCTCGCGGATCACCCCGAGGGGATTCGGATCAGGGACATCTCTGAAGAATACGGGCGGTGTTACTCCGCGCGACTCTCGAGACGAACCTTGAACCGGCGTCTCGACGTCCTGGTGCGAGAGGAGCGGATACTCACTCGCGGCGAGAGCGTAGGCCGCGTGTACCTGCCAACGGAGCACGGGGAGCCGGCGTCCAGCGGTGATCGCGGAACGACCGCCCAGGCCACGGTGGATCCATCGGCTCCCGAGGAAGAGGACTACGTTCCTGTCTCTCCCGCGGGCGACGAGGTGCGCACGCTGGTCCGCCGGCCGATGATGTATCGCGAGCCGGTGGGATACGATCGCGGGTTCCTGGAGGCGTATGAGCCCGGCACGACCTGGTACCTGCAGGAAGATGTCCGCCGGCAGCTGCACGAGATGGGCGTCACTCCCGATCCGCAACGCCCTGCCGGAACGTTCGCGCGCGACGTCTTCGACCGCCTTCTGATCGACCTGGCCTGGGCATCGAGCCGGCTGGAGGGAAATACCTACACCCGGCTCGATACGCAGAACCTGCTTCAGTTCGGGCAGCGTGCGGAAGGCAAGGATGCCGAGAACGCGCAGATGATCCTCAACCACAAGAACGCGATCGAGTTCATCGTCGAGAGTGCGGAGGTCATCGGGTTCGACCGCCGGACGCTGACGACACTGCACAGCGCGCTTTCCGAAAACCTGCTCGGCGATCCCAGCGACGAAGGAAGCCTGCGGCAGCGTCCGGTGCAGATCACGGGAACGCGCTACGTGCCCGTCGCCATTCCCCAGGTGATCGAGGACACCTTCGACCTGCTGCTCCAGAAAGCGGCGGCCATTCCCGATCCGTTCGAGCAGGCGTTCTTCGGAATGGTCCACATCCCGTACCTGCAGCCGTTCTCCGACGTCAACAAGCGCACCTCGCGCCTGGCCGCGAACATCCCCCTGATCCGGGCGAACCTGTGCCCCCTGTCGTTCGTGGACGTGCCGGAACGCGCATACATCGAAGGCACCCTGGGCGTGTACGAGTTGACCCGGGTGGAACTGCTCCGCGACGTGTTCGTCTGGGCGTACGCCCGGTCCTGCGCCCAGTACAAGGTCGTGCGAGATTCCCTGGTGCAGCCGGACCCCATGCGGCTGAAGTACCGGAACGAGCTGGCCGCCGTCGTCCGTGAGATCGTCCTGGGGATGCAGCCACCGCGTGAAGACCTGGTCCGCGCGGAGGCCGAAGCGCAAAACATTCCCCCCGATGACCTGGAGGGGTTCAGCGAACGCGCCATTGCGTTGCTCAACGCACTCAACGAGGGGAGCGCGAGCCGCTACTATCTGCGGCAGAGCGACTTCCAGGCATGGTACGACCGGTACCGCGTGCGTGCTTGAGGTGACGCGTTTCCGGGGTGAAAAAAGAAGCGCCGGGCGTGGGCCCGGCGTTTCAGTCGTGAATCCCGGTTCCGCGTCAGCGGGGGATGGCGGTACGCTCGGCGCGGTAGCCGCGGGCGGGGACCTCTACCCGGAGCACGCGGTTCAGCGCATCCACCCATACGTGGTGCTCGTCGCCGCCCTGCGGCTGAACGACCAGGTGAAAGAGGGTGATGGACGTGCCGCCCACCTGCACCCGCTCTTCGCCGCGGCTGCTGATGGTGGCCATGACTTGCCGGTTCTCGCGGGGGACGATGACGGGAAGGCGGCCGTTGTGGGTACGCTGGGCCAGGAAGTGGTAGTGGTGCGCCACCCCCTCGTCCAGCACCACGGCGCCGCGGCTGGCCACGTACTCGCGCAGCTGCTCGCCCGACGCGGTGACGATCTTGGCGCTGAAGCGCCCGCCGCCCACGGTGCCGACGATCTTGCGCGGCGAGGTGCCGCCCACGTCGACCTGGTACTCCACGGGGTCGCCCTCGATGCCGCGGGTGCGAAGCCGCGGATCCAGTTCCAGGCTCCCCTCGGGGAGGCGCACGCGCACGCGGCCGGTGGCGAACACCTCCTGTCCGGTGCCGCTCCCCGTCTGCCGGATGGTGAACTCTTCCGTGCCCACGTCCTGGTCCTGCGCGTAGACGCGAAACGTTCCCTGGTCGATCTGCGCGGCCGCCGGGGCGGCCGTCGCCAGCCCGGCGAGCAGGGCCAGCTTGCTGGAAATCTTCATTTCTCCTCACGTGATCGGCGGCGCGTCCGCACGCAGCGGCAGGCGCCGGTCCGCAAGAGCATACCCCGCGGGACGGCAGGGGTTTCTCCGCGCTACAGCTCGGGCTCGTCCGCCGGCGGGGCGATGAATACTTTGAGGCGGATCTTCTGCAGGATATGTTCGTAGATCCGGGCACCCTTCTCCGCCGTGCCCAGCGTGGGCCGGCCCACCGCGCCCTCGCACTTGGAGGGGATGCGCTTCAATCGCCCGCCGACGAACTTTCGCGCCTTTTCGGGGTCCATCCGGTAGTCGCGCGCGGCGTACATCCGCACGGCGTCGGGGCGCAGGTGAAGGAGCAGCGAGGTGAGCACCTCGCCCGCGTGCTCCGGCTCGCCGCCCGCGTCCAGCAGCTCGCGCAGGTCCACCGAGAGCGCCTCCACCACCCGCACCCGCGCTCCCGCCGCGCGGATGGTGGCGATGGCCTCGGCGTGGGGCGCGTGCACGTTGGCGGTGATGGCGATGAACTCGTCGAAGCCCTGCAGCGCCCACGAGGCCAGCAGCTCCATGAAGGCGCGGTGGAGCGTCTTGGGATGCAGCGCGGCGGTGCCGGCGTAGGTGGCT
>NZ_DATBNB010000893.1 GCF_036554565.1 Longimicrobium sp.
CGCGGAGGTCGCGGAGAACTGCGGAGAAAAAAGAAGAGGAGAGCGGATGGCGGGTCGCGTGAAACCTGTCTCTGCTCTTCTCTTTCTTCTCTCCGCGACCTCCGCGCCTCCGCGTGACACCCGCCGTTGTTGCTCCCCCGCGCCACACTCCCTACTTTGCTCCCCCCGTCGCTCGCGCGGCGGACTGCGACCACTCGCAACCTGAGGTGAGCGTTGGCGGACAACAGCTTCGACATCGTGGTGATCGGCGCCGGGCCGGGCGGCTATGTGGCCGCCATCAAGGCCGCGCAGCTCGGATACAAGACGGCGTGCGTCGAGGAGACGTTCCTGGGCGGGGTGTGCCTGAACATCGGCTGCATTCCCACCAAGGCCCTGCTGGAAAGCGCGGCCATGATCCAGCACCTGGCCCACGCCAAGGAGTTCGGCTTAAACGTGGGCGAGATCAGGACCGACATGGCGCAGGCCGTCAAGCGCTCGCGGCAGGTTTCCGACCGGCTGACCAAGGGCGTGGCCGGCCTGTTCAAGAAGAACAAGGTCACGCACATCCCCGGGCGCGGCCGGCTGGCGGGCAAGGGCCAGGTGGAGGTCACGGCCAAGGACGGCGGCAAGCAGACCGTCAGCGCCAAGCACGTGATCATCGCCACCGGCAGCAAGCCGCGCGACCTGCCGTTCCTGAAGATCGACCACGACCGCGTCTGGGACAGCACCGACGCCATGATGGCCCAGGAGGCGCCCAGGACGCTGGCCGTGGTGGGCGCGGGGGCCATCGGCTGCGAGTTCGCCGACGTGTACGCGGCCTTCGGCACCAAGGTCACCATCATCGAAATGGCCGACCGCGTGCTGCCGCTGGAAGACCGCGACTGCTCGGCCGTGGTGGAAAAGAGCTACAAGAAGCGGGGGATGAACATCCTCACCAGCGTGTCGCTGCAGAAGGCCGAGATCGGCAAGAACGGCGTGACGCTGACCATCACCGACGCCAAGGGCGGCTCGCAGACGCTGGAGGCAGAGCGGGTGCTTTCGGCCATCGGCCGGGTGCCGCTGGTGGACGACCTGGGGCTGGAGACGGCCGGGGTGAAGCTGACGGACCGCGGCTTCATCGGCGTAGACCGGCAGATGCGCACCAACGTCGAGGGCATCTACGCCATCGGCGACGTGGCCGGGCCGCCGCTGCTGGCGCACAAGGGCTCGCACGAGGGCATCGCCTGCATCGAGGGCATCCACGGCGACCCGCACGCGGGGATCGACTACAACAACATCCCCAACTGCACCTACTGCCACCCCGAGGTCGCCTCCGTGGGGCTGACGGAGGAGCAGGCGCGCGAAAAGGGGCTCGACATCCAGGTGGGCAAATTCCCCTGGATCGCCAACGGCCGCGCGCTCACCGCGGGCGAGACCGACGGCTTCATCAAGGTGATCCGCGACACCAAGTACAGCGAGATCGTGGGCGCGCACATCGTGGGGCCGCACGCCACGGAGCTGATCGCCGAGTTCGTGGTGGGCCGGCACCTGGAGAGCACCGTCGAGGAGATGGACCGGGCGATGCACCCGCACCCCACCCTCTCCGAAGCCGTCGCCGAAGCGGCCCTCGCCGCCCTCGGCCACGCGCTGCATATCTAGCGCACGCGCCGCACCGATGAAGACGCCGAGGCCGGCTCCGGGACCACTCCGGAGCCGGCCTCGAAGCATCGATCTCAGTAATGCCGCCGTTCGAAATTCCGGGCATCACCGCGGCCGTTTTTTCCTGCCTGCCCTACCCAACCGCTTGCCGTCCCGGCACCTCACGGGGAGCCGACCGATTGGAGCAGTGCGCGTGCCGGCCCTGCCAGTCCGGACGGGTTGCCGCTGAGGGACTCTGCGGTAATGACCTCGTCTACGTACCTCCGCAAGGCGCCGTGGTCTCCGGCCGCATGTGCGATGCGGGCGAGCTCGAACAGTACCGACGCAGTCCCGTCCGGGGGCCGGCTCGCAGCCATGAGTGCGGCCTGGAAGTGGGCGCGCGCTCCGTCGCGGTCCTCGAGCGAAAGCAGCACGCGGGCAAGCCCATTCTCGGCAAAGTACCGGACGAAGTAGCGGTCGGGCACCGGGACGCCTTCAGCGAGCACGCGTTCGTACTGCTCGCGTGCTGCCTGCAGCTGTCCCTGCCGTCGGAGCAGCTCGGCGCGCGTAACTCCGGCGAGCGAGAGCGCCGCTGCGCGCAACTCCGGCGTCCACCGGAGCGTCCGGTAGTATGGATCCAGGGCGACGCTGTCGGCCGTACAGCCGGGCCGACGGATCTCGAACGAGGTCGCCGCGCCGCGCACCCGAACTTCATGCGGGGTGCCGGAGCACCCCTGACCGACGGGGACGATCTCGATAGTCGTCTCGTAATGCGGAGCGGTCTGGTTGATCGTGCCGCGAATCACTGCTCCGTCCCGTCGCCATTCGAGTGCGAACTCCGGCGCGCCGGTTCGCTGGAACCAGTGAGCCCGCGCGGTGTCGAGCGCCGGCCGGCGCTCCGGAGCGGTCTCCTCCCGGACCACGCGGAGCACGTCGTGCCAGGTGACATCCCGGAACGCATACTCGGCGCTGAGCCTTCGAAGCGCCCGGGTGAACGCCGGATAGCCGGTGG
>NZ_DATBNB010000894.1 GCF_036554565.1 Longimicrobium sp.
CGTTGGCGTCCATCGAGTAGTCGAACGTAAAGCCGTGCCGGCCCGACGTGTTCACCGACTCCACCAGGTCGCCCAGCTGCGTCGACAGCCGCCGCGAGCCCACCAGCTGCAGGTATCCGGGACCGCCGCCCTCGGTGTCGCCCGCCGCGCCGCGCCCGATCATGTCGATGTTCAGCTGCGCCACGATGCTGTCCAGCGGCACCGTGGGGTGCGCGGCAAAGTGCTCGGAACCCAGCAGCCCCAGCTCCTCGGCGTTGTGCCAGACGAACAGGATGGAGCGGCGCGGCTTGTGGCGCAGCGACACGAAATGCTCAGCGATCTCCAGCACGCCCATGCTGCCGGAGCCGTCGTCGTCCGCGCCGTTGTAGATGCTGTCCACCCGCGCCGGGCGCCGGGCGCGCACGCTGTCGAGCGCGGCGCGGAACCGGGCCTTCTGCGGGGCCGAAAGGGTGTCGGCATCGATCCCCGGCTGGTCCGCGCCCTCGGGGCGGAACAGGCGGTGGAGCACCTTCAGCGAGTCGTGCTCCACCGCGTCGTGCTCGGTGCCCACGTGGTCCGGGTGCGCGCCGATGGCCACGTACTGCCCGCGCAGTGCCGGGTCGCTCCCCGGGAGCACGGCGACCACGTTGCGCACGGGGTGCGGCGTCGGCCGCTCGAAGAAGGTGAACGCGCCGGTGACCGTCTTCCCCGCGGCGCCCACCTGCAGGTTCGACAGGGGAGCGCCCAGGATGCGCTCCGCCGCCGCGTTGCTGATGATCAGCCCCGCGGGAAGGCGGGCCGGCGCCTGCTCCTCGCCCTTGAGCTCGGTGCGCTCGTTGGAGAGGAAGCCGCGCAGCCCCTGTCCGGTGATGTCGAGCGTGGCGAACGCGACGCCCGCCGCATCCGCATAGCGCTCGTACGTGCGGCCCCCGGCCCAGAACGCGAACGTCGGCTGGCCGTTCTGGCCCAGGGGCGCGGCGAACACCACCAGCTTTCCGCGCGCCTGCTCGGGGGAGATCATCGTGTTGGGCTCGCCCACGCGGCCGCCGTACACGGCCTGGACGCCACTCGCGCTAAAGGCGGGGGCGAACTGCAGGATCTGCCCGTACCGGGGGACGGCGAGGAAGTCCGTGCCCACCGCATAGCTCTGCCCGTCCACCGTCAGCGTGGCGCCGGGGGCAAGGCCGCGCTGCACCATCGGCACGTCTTGGAAGTAGCCGCCGTTATCCCCCGCGGGGCGAAGGCCCAGGCGGCGCAGCTCGGAGGCGATGTACTCCGTTCCCATCGCATTGCCGCGCGTCCCGGCCTCGCGCCCCATCATGGAATCGTCGGCGAAGACGTACAGGCGCGTGCGCAGGTCCTGGGCGGAGATGGCGCCGCCGGTGGGCCGCGGCGCGTGCGTCAGGGGTTCCTGCGCGTGCGCCGGATGAGCGGCAAGGGCAGCGGCCGCGCAGGCGAGCGCGGTGAGGCGAACGTTTCGGATCACGAAAACGGCTCCTGGATGGGAAATGGAATGCCCCGGGCGCCGACAGGCGCCCGGGACGGTAGAAACAAGGATTCAGGCGCCCGTGGGCTGGGCGGGCGCGCCAGTGGGCACGCGGGAAAGCGCTTCGGACTGGGTGGCCGCGCCGCGCAGGACCCGGAGCGCCGCCTGCAGCTGCGCGTCGCGGGCGATGCCCCGCCGGAACGCCGCCGCGTCGCCGAAGGCGTAGCCGGAAACACGGTCCTCGATGACGCGGTCGATCAGCGCGGCGCCCGCGTTCCACGCCGGCAGGGGAACCGTCACCCCGCGCTTTTCCAGCCGGCGGTACAGGTCCGCGCGCCACTCGGGGGTAGCGCGGAAGCCTTCGCCCAGCCCCGGGGCGCGGTCCACGGCCATCTCCTGCACGGCGGCGTTGAACTCGCTCGCGCGGGCGCCCAGCACCACGGCCAGCGCGCGCTCGGCGCTGGCCAGGGTGTCGGCCTCGATGTGCAGGTCGGGGGTGATCCCGCCGCCGCCGTACACCACGCGCCCCGCGTCGGAACGGAAGACGGGGCGGTCGGCCACGGAGTCCGTGGGGATTTCCACCAGCCGCCCCTCGGGCGTCAGGCGGCGCGGGCGCTGGATGGTGCGCCCGCTGGGCGTGTACCAGCGGCCGGTGGTGAGCTTGAGCGCCCAGCCGCCCTCCAGCCGGAAGATGTCCTGCACCAGCCCCTTGCCGAAGGTGGTCTCGCCG
>NZ_DATBNB010000895.1 GCF_036554565.1 Longimicrobium sp.
CGGCCCACCTTCGCACCTTTCACGCCCTGACGATCAATCTGCGCATCGTGGCTGCGGGTTGCGTTTTATGGCGAAGAATGGTTACGTTTCCGGACCGAAGAAACGACGCTTGCCCTGCCCTGTCGAACCTTGCGCGCCACAGCGCGTACGGTTCGCGTCGGACGGCGACGATACGAATGGGCCGGAACCGGGACGCGTCGCGCAGCTTGGAGCCTTCCACGGTTCCGCGCGAGGCGCCGCGACGTTCCCGACCCGCCTGAACCCGAGAGCCACGCATGCCGACGGACGCGACGGAAGACACCCGCACTTACATCGTCCTGGTGAACCACGAGGAGCAGTACTCGCTCTGGCTGGCCGACAAGGAGATCCCCCTGGGCTGGTCGGCCGTGGGCGCGCCGGGCTCCAGGGAGGAGTGCCTGGCGTACGTGAAAGAGGTGTGGACCGACATGACGCCGAAGAGCCTGCGGAAGCAGACGCAGGACGCCTGATCCGCGGACCGCCGAAGCGCGCCGGCGCGCCGGACGAGCATCACCACACCAGCACACGCAATGACGCTGTACGCCGAGCCCGCACCCGGGCTCTTCCGCATTCCCGCCCTCGCCCTTCGCCCCGACGCGGCGCACACCCGGCACGTCCTCTCCATCCTGGACCTGTCGCCCGCGGAGGTGCTCTACCTGGTCCGGCGCGCGGTGCGGATCAAGCACGCCCCCGCCGCCCCGCAAACCCTGCGCGGCCGCACGGTGGGCGTGTACTTCCGGAAGACCTCCACCCGCACCCGCACCGGCTTCGTGGTGGGCGCCGGGCGGCTGGGCGCCACCGTGGCCACCTTCGGCCCCGCCGACCTGCAGATCAACACGGGGGAAACGCCGGAAGACACCGCCCGCACCCTGGCCGGCTACCTGGACGTGCTGGTGATGCGCACCAACGAGAGCGTGGAGGAGATGAACACCTTCACCACGCACCAGGGGATGTCGGTGGTCAACGCCCTTTCCTCCGACGAGCACCCCACGCAGGCGCTGACCGACCTGGCCACCCTGCTGGAGCACTTCGGGCGGCTGGAGGGGCTGCACGTGCTGTACTGCGGCGAGGGGAACAAGACCGCCGCCGCGCTGGCGCTGGCCATGAGCCGCATCCGCGGGGCGCGGCTCACCCTGGCAACGCCCGAGGGGTACGGCCTCAACCGCCGGAAGCTGGCGACCGCGCGGGCGCAGGCCGCCGAGCACGGCGCGACGGTGGAGGAAACGCACGACGCGGGCGACCTTCCCCGCGGGGTGGACGCGGTGTACACCAGCCGCTGGCAGGAGATGGGCGTGGGAAAGTCGGACCCGGAGTGGAAGAGCCTCTTCCGCCCGTTCGCCGTCACCCGCGCGCTGATGGAGCGCGTCTCGGGCCCCCGGACGGTGTTCCTGCACGACCTGCCGGCCGTGCGCGGCGAAGACGTGGACGACGAGGTGCTCGACGGGCCGCGGAGCCTGGCCTGGGTGCAGGCGCAGCACAAGATGTGGAGCGCCATGGCGGTGATGGAGTGGTGCGGCGCGGGCGTCGTGGACGCCGAGATCTCCCCCTCCTCCTGACCCCGGCCATGCAGCCCGCACTCCTCGTGCACCCCCGCGGCGCCGCCGCGAACCCCGCCCCGCCCCCGTTGCGCCTGGCGCCGGACGGGGACGGCTTTCGCGTGGGGCACGGCGAGATCCACGCGCACCACGGCGAGATCGTGCAGGGGATGTTCTACTCCAGCGACGGCACGGTGGAGCACGGGCTGGTGACCCTGCCCTGCACCCTGTTCCGCACGAGCGTGCGCTTTCGCCCCCTGCGCTCGGGGCCGCTGACGGTGGAGCCGGGCGACCGCGCGCGGGCCAGGGCCGCCGCCCGGCTCACGCTCGACGCGCTGGGGCGCACCGGGTGGGGCGGGGCCATCCGCATCGAGAGCAACGTTCCCGTGCAGTGGGGGTGCGGCTCGTCGACCACCGACGTGCTTGCCACCATCCGCGCGGTGGCCGACGCCTTCGGGGCGGTGCTGGACCCGGCGTGGATCGCCGGGCTGGCCGTTGCCGCCGAGACCGCGTCGGACTCGCTGATGTTCGGCCCCGGCCGCGCGGTGCTCTTCGCGCAGCGCCGCGGCCGCGTGCTGCAGGACCTGGGCGGGCCGCTTCCCCCGGTGCGGGTGCTGGGCTTCAACACCGAGGGCGAGCACGGGGTGGCGACGCTCAGCCTTCCGCCCGTTCCCTACACCCTGTGGGAGATCGAGGCCTACCGCACCATCCTGGGCCTGCTGCGACGGGCGGTGGAGCGGCAGGATGCTGCGCTGATGGGGCGGGTGGCCACGGCCAGCACCCTGATCATGCAGCGGCACCGCCCCAAGCGGCAGATGCCCGAGCTGCTCCACCTGGCCTCGGAAGCAGGGGCGCTGGGGGTGCAGGTGGCGCACAGCGGCACCGTGGCCGGCTTTCTCTTTGCCCCCGGCCCCGCGGCCGACGCCGGGATCGAGCGCGCGCGGAACGGCCTGGACCGGCTGGGGGTGCCCGCAAGCTGGGAGTTCTCCATCGACCCCGCCCCGCACCCGGCGGACCCCTCGTGAGCGGCCCCGTGATCCACGCCAGCTTCGTGGACGCCATCGCGCTCCCCCGCGTCGTCTGGCTGCGCCCCAACCTGATCGGGCTGGCCTTTCCGCTGATGAAGCTGCTGCCGGCGCGCTTCATCGTCCGCAAGGCGCTGGAGGAGGGCGAGCTGCGGCCGGGCGGCCTGATCGCCGAGACCACTTCCGGCACCTTCGGGCTGGCGCTGGCGATGGTGGCGCGGCTCGGCGGCCACCCCCTGACGCTGGTGAGCGACCCGGCCATCGACGCCCCGCTCAAGCGGCGGCTGGAAGACCTGGGCGCCACGGTGCACATCGTCCGCGAGCCCGGGCCCACGGGCGGCTTCCAGCAGGCGCGGCTCGCCATCCTGGAACAGGTGCTGGCCGAGAACCCGGGAAGCTTCTGTCCCCGCCAGTACAGCAACCCGCACAACCCGGGGAGCTACGCCCCCTGCGCCGAGCAGCTGGCCCACGCGGCCGGGGCGGTCGACTGCCTGATCGGCACCGTGGGGTCGGGCGGAAGCGTGTGCGGGATCTCGTCACACCTGCGGCGGATCTCTCCCGACCTCGAGGTGATCGGCGTCGACGCGCACGGCAGCGTGCTCTTCGGCCAGTCCGACGCCGGGAGCGGCCGGCTGCTGCGCGGCCTGGGCAACTCGCTGATGCCCCCCAACGTGGACCACACGGCGTTCGACCTGGTGCACTGGGTGGGCGCGGCCGAGGCCTTCCTGGCCACCCGCCGGCTGCACAGCGACCACGCGCTGTACGTGGGCCCCACCAGCGGGGCGGCGTACCTGGTGGCCGACGCGTGGGCGCGCGAGAACCCCGACCGGCTGGGCGCGGTGATCTTTCCCGACGAGGGTCACCGCTACCAGGACACCGTCTACGACAACGCCTGGCTGGAGGCGCAGGGCGCGCGCCTCGACGTCCTTCCGCGCGAGCCGGTGGAGTGGGAGCATCCCCACGACGGCAACGAGCCGTGGGCGTTCTTCCGCTGGGGGCGCCGCTCGTACGACGCGGTGATGGCGCGGCCCGGCGCCGGGCCCAGGCTGGTGCCGGCGTGAGCGCGGAAAAGGCGCTGCTCTTCGTCGAAAGCAACACCAGCGGAACGGGGCGGCTCTTCGCGCGAACCGCGCGGACGATGGGATTCGCCCCTGTGCTGATCACCGCCCGGCCGGAGAAGTACGCCTACCTCGCCGACGCGGACGCGCCGGAGGTGGTGGTCGTCCCCGGCGTGGACGAGGACGAGCTGCACGCGCTGATCGCCGACCGCTGGGGCGGGGCCGCCGGGGTGGCCGGGATCACCTCCAGCTCCGAGTACTTCATCGCGACCGCGGCGGCGCTGGCGGCGCGCTTCGGCCTGGCCGGGCCCGACGCGGCCTCCGTTCGCGCCGCGCGCGACAAGTCGTGGCAGCGCCAGGTGCTGGCCGCCGGCGGCGTTCCCTGCCCCGCCTTCCGCGCCGTCTCGTCCGCCCCCGACGCCGTGGCCGCCGCGCGCGAGATCGGCTTTCCCGTGGTCCTCAAGCCGGTGGACGGCAGCGGCAGCGTGGGCGTGCGCGCCTGCGCCGGCGAGGGCGAGGTGCAGGCGCACGCGGCGGCGCTCCTGGCCCCGGGCGGCGGGAACGCGCGCCTCCTGGTGGAGGGGTTCGTCACGGGGCCGGAGTTCTCGATGGAGATGTTCTCCGGCCGCGTGGTGGGGATCACCCGCAAGCACCTGGGCGCTCCCCCCTTCTTCGTGGAGGCGGGCCACGACTACCCGGCGTCTCTCCCGGCGGACGTGGCGCGGGCGCTGGCCGATTCCGCGACCCGCGGCACGGAGCTGCTGGGACTGGGGTGGGGTCCGCTGCACTGGGAGCTGCGGGTGGATGCTACGGGGCGCGCGGTGCCGATGGAGGTGAACCCGCGGCTGGCCGGCGGCTTCATCCCCGAGCTGGTGCGCCACGCCCAGGGGATCGACCTGATCCGCGAAACCCTCCGTCTGGTCGTCGGGCAGACACCGGAGGTCACGCCGGTGCGCCACCGCCACGCCTCCATCCGCTTCCTCTTTCCCCCTGCCGACGGGCGGCTGGACGCGGTGGAGGGGAGCGACGACGCGCGGGGGATCGAGGGCGTGGTGGACGTCGCCCTGTACCGCTCGGTGGGAGACCCGCTCGTGGTGCACGGGGACTTCCGCGACCGGATCGGCCACGTGATGGCCTGCGCGGACGGGTTCGACAGCGCGTCCGAGGCGGCGGAGCGCGCGCGCGACACGGTCCGCCTGCGGGTGGACCTTCCGGCCGCCGCGGCGCTGGAGGGAGTGACGTGAGCGAAGACACCGGGCGCATCCGCCGGGCGCTGGACCCCCGCGCGCGGCGGATCGTCTTCGGCGGCGACGCCGACGGGGCGATCCGCGACGAGCTCCCGTCGTACGTCCGCATCGACCGCGCGCACCTGGTCATGCTGGTGGAGCGCGGAATCCTTCCCATGGAGCGCGGGCGGCGGCTGCTGGCGGCGATGGACCGGCTGGTGGCGGAGGGCTACGCGCCGCTGAAGGGGCGCGCGGCGCCGCGCGGGCTGTACCTGCTGTACGAAAGCTGGCTGGTGGAGACGCTGGGCGAAGAAACCGGCGGCGCCGTGCACCTGGCCCGTTCGCGGAACGACATCAACGCCACCGTCCTGCGGATGCGGCTGCGCGAGCCGTACGGCCGGCTCGCCGGCGAGGTGCTTCGCCTGCTGGCCGTGCTGGTGCGCCGCGCCGAGCGCCACGCGGGCACCACCATGCCCATCTACACCCACTACCAGGCGGCGCTCCCGGTGACTTTCGGACACTACCTGGCGGGCGTGGCGCTGGCGCTCCTGCGCGACCTGCACGGGCTGGAGGCGGCGGCCGCGGACCTGGACCGCTGCCCGCTGGGCGCCGGCGCGGCGGGGGGAACCACGGTCCCGATAGACGCGGAGCGGACCGCGGCGCTGCTGGGCTTCGGCGAGGGGGTGCTGCACTCCGTCGACGCGGTGGCCTCGCGAGACCTGGTCCTGCGCCTCCTTTCCGCCGCGTCCGTCCTGGGCGTAACGCTCAGCCGCCTGGCGACCGACCTGCAGCTCTGGAGCACGGCGGAGTTCGGCCTGGTGGCCTTTCCCGACACCCTGGTCGGCTCCAGCTCCATGATGCCGCAGAAGCGCAACGCCTTTCTCCTGGAGCACGTGCAGGGGCGGGCCGGGGCGCCGCTCGGCGCCTTTACCGCCGCGGCGGTAGCGATGCACGCCACGCCGTTCAGCAACTCGGTCGCCGTCGGCACCGAGGGGGTGCGGCCGCTCTGGGGCGCGCTGGAGGGGGTGACGGAGGCGGTGGTCCTCTCCCGCCTGGTGGTTGCCGGCGCCGAGCCGCGGCCGGAGCGGATGCG
>NZ_DATBNB010000896.1 GCF_036554565.1 Longimicrobium sp.
TTTCCGGTGCATCGGGCGGCGCGCATTGCGGCGGGCGAAGTGGCCCGGTTCCTGTCCCGGAACCCGCATCCCCGGCGGGTGATCCTCGTATGCTTCGGCGAGGAGGCGCACAGAGAATACTTGACGGCGGTGCAAGGGGGCGTTTAAATATGCCCACACAGCAACATTGCGGCACCACCGCAAAGACACCCGCCGTGCCGGCGCGCCCCTGAAGCCCCACCGCACCGGCCGCTTGCCCCAGGAGACAGGGTCCCATGGAAGACCTCCGGCCGATCAAAGAGCTGCTCGACGAGATCAACACCGCAATATCCAGCTACGACCCCGTGCTCAAGGAGCGCGCGCGCGACATCCTGCTGGAGCACGCCTTCGGCCGCGCCGCCGCGCCCGCCCGCCCCCGCGCCGCGGCTGCCGCCTCGGCCGATGAGGGGGGCGAGGGCGAAGAAGCGCCGCGCCGCCGCCCCGGCCGTCCCAAGGGAAGCGGGCTGGGCGTGCGCCGGGGGCCCCGCGCCGGCATGAGCATGGGATCGCTGCTGGAGCAGTGGCATCCCGAGACCATGGCCGAGCGCGCACTCCTGGGTGCGTACACGCTGTCGCGGGGCAAGGCCGACAAGACGGTCACCAGCCAGGCCATCAACGCCGAGCTCAAGCGCGCCGGCATTCCCGTGCCCAACATCACGCGCGCCATCGAGTCGAACCTGCGGGCCAAGCCGCCGCTGATGGTGCAAAAGAAGAAGATGGGCACCACCCGCCAGGCCCGGAAGCAGTACGCCATCACTCCCGAGGGGGTGGAGTTCGTGGAAAGCCGCCTGCAGGGCGGCGGCGGCGAGACGGGCGACGCGGGCGAGGAGTAGCCCCCGCGCGTGTTCCCGCGATGTATCGCGCGCCGCCCCCGCCGGGGCGGCGCCGCTGTTTGGGGGCGGTCCGTTTGGGGCCGGCTCCTGACCCCGGCCCCCGTTTGACACCACCTGCCCGCACGGGCATGTTTTCCGCATACCCGCGGGCGTACGCCCCCGCCACGGGGCCATCGCGCCACCCGCAGCCAGTCCGTTGACCGACGCCGCCAGCACCGCCTCGCGCCGCTTCCTGATCACCTTCGCCCTCTTTTTGGCGGTGGTGGTGGTGCTGGTGGTGCAGGCGTACCTGACCATCCGCGAGCTGGGCGAGGCCAACCGCGGCAGCATGCAGACGTACCGCGTGCTGTCGGCCACGGTGCAGATGCAGGAAGGGCTGGCCGAGGTGGAGGCCGGGTACCGCGGATATGCGCTGACCCGCGCCCCGCGCTACCTGGAGCAGTGGAGGGCCGGCCAGACGCTGTTCACCCTGGAGGCCGCGCGCCTGCGCTCGATGGTCGTCGGCGAGCCCGAGGGCGGGCAGCGGCTGCGCACGGATGTCATCGAGCGCGCCTTCGCCGACTTCATTCGCATGCAGCGCGAGTCGGGGGTGCTGGACCCGGCCACCTCGCGGGACGACGCCATCCGCGCCGCGAGCGACCTGGCCGGCGCCGAGCGCCGCAGCGAGCGCGTGGCGGTGGTGCGCCGCGAGCTGGGCGCGGTGGAGACGGCCGAGTCGGCGCTGCTGCGCGAGCGCAGCGCGCGGGCCAACGCGCTGGAGCGGCGCACGGCGGTGCTGGTGCCCGCCGGCTTCTTCCTGGCCATTGCCCTGGCCCTGGCCACCGCCGGCATGGTGCAGCGCCGCACCCGCCGCGTGCACGAGGTGAACCGGGCCATGCAGGCCGAGATCGCCGAAAAGGAGCTGGCCCGCGGCGCCCTGCTGCGCATCAGCCGCCAGAACGAGCTGATCCTGGACGCCGCCGCCGAGGGCATCTACGGCATCGACCCGCACGGCTACACCCTCTTCATCAACCCCGCGGCCAGCGAAATGCTGGGCGTTCAGCCCGACGACGTCATCGGCCGGCCCTTCGAGGCGGTGCTGGGGCTGGGGGGCGGAGCGCGGGTGGACCTGGGCGTCAACGCCATCCGCGCCACCCTTTCCACCGCCGCCCCCCGCGCCGTTCCCGACGCCGTGTTCCGCCGCGCCGACGGCTCTTCGTTCCCCGTGGAGTACGCCTCCACGCCCATGCTGGAGGCCGGGCGGGTGACGGGGGCCGTGATCACCTTTCGCGACGTCACCGAGCGGCGCGAGGTGGAGCGGATGAAGGATGAGTTCGTGTCCGTGGTCAGCCACGAGCTGCGCACCCCGCTCACCTCCATCCGCGGCTCGCTGGGGCTGCTGGCCGCCGGCAAGCTGGGGGAGATGCCCGTGAAGGGCCGCCGGATGCTGGAGATCGCCGTTCAGAACACCGACCGGCTGGTGCGGCTGATCAACGACATTCTCGACATCGAGCGCATCGAGTCTGGCCGCGTGACCATGGAGGTGCGGCGGGTGCGCGCGGCCGAGCTGGCGCACCAGGCGGTGGAGGTGATGTCGTCCATGGCCGAAAAGGCGGGGGTGCAGCTGTACGCCTGGGCCGACGACCTGCCGCTGACCGCCGACCCCGACCGCATCCTGCAGGTGCTCACCAACCTGCTGAGCAACGCCGTCAAGTTCTCGCCCCCCGGTGGCGAGGTGACGGTCACCGCCGAGCCCGTGGCCGGCGACGTGCTCTTTCGCGTGCAGGACCAGGGGCGCGGCATTCCCGAGGACCGCCTGGAAAGCATCTTCGAGCGCTTTCAGCAGGTGGATTCGTCCGACGCGCGCGACAAGGGGGGCACCGGGCTGGGGCTGGCCATCTGCCGCAGCATCGTCAACCAGCACGGCGGGCGCATCTGGGTGGAAAGCCGGCCTGGGGAGGGAAGCACCTTCTTCTTCACCCTCCCCTCGC
>NZ_DATBNB010000897.1 GCF_036554565.1 Longimicrobium sp.
GGCCGGCGGGTGGAGCTGACGTCGCGGATGATGGGACCCGATCCGGAGCTTGTCTCGGCCGGGCCGCTGGTGTGGGCGCCGCTGCCGCCGGTGGTCGCGGGAGCGTTCGCGGCGCGGCTGGTGCTGGTGAGCGCCCTGCCGCCCCTCGCGTGGACGGCCCTGCTCGCCGCCGCCGCGCTCGGGCTCGCCTGGCTGGGCGCCGGACGATTCGCGCGGGCGCTGCCGCGGTTCGGCCCGCAGGCGAACGAGATGGCGTACGCGCCGCCGCCGCGCGCGGGCGAGGCCGGGCTGGTGATCGGCCGCGGGCTGGCGCGAGTGCTGCCGCAGCGCGCGGGCGCCGTGCGGGCGCGCGACGCCGCCGTGGTGTCGCGCCGGTTCCGCTGGGCGGGGCGCATCACCTGGCCGGTTGCCATCATCTGCGTGCTGGCGCTCCTCCGCGCGGGCGAGAGCGCGGCGGTGCAGGGATGGGTGACGGGGGCGGGAGCGCTGGTGTTGGCGATGCACGCCGCCGCGCTGATCGGGCTGGGGCGGCTGGAGCGCGGCGGAATGCGGTGGATGGACCGCGCAGCGGGGCTGACGGCCCGCGACCGGCTGCTGGGGCGCTGGGCCGCGGCGTTCGGGATGGGGCTGCCGCTGGCGGCATGCGTGGGGATCACCTGGGGATTGATCGTGCCCGATTCGAGTGGATGGATGTGGCTGCTGGCCGCGGCGGCGAGCGCGGCGGTGGGCTCGGCGGCGTCGCTGGCCGCGGCGGGGCGATGATGCGCGACCGATCTGCGCCGCTGGCCGTGGACGGGCTGCGGAAAGCGTATCGCAAGCGCGACGTGCTCGACGGCGTGACCTTCGCGCTTCAGCCGGGCGAGGCGGTGGCGCTGCTGGGGAGCAACGGCGCGGGAAAGAGCACGCTCCTGGGGTGCATCACCGGCGACCGGCTGCCGGACCGCGGCACGGTGCGGTTGTGCGGGCACGACCCCTTCACGGACCTCGCCGCCGCGGCGCAGGGTATGGGATTCGTCCCCGAGCAGCCGTTCCTGTACCCGGAGCTGACCGTGGGCGAGATGCTGCAGTTCGTGGCGGCGGCGCGCCGGATGGATGCGGGCGACGCCGGCAGGGAATCGGCACGGCTGCTGGAACTGCTCGGATTGGCGGGCGCGGAATCCACGCTGTGCCGCGAGCTGTCGCAGGGGATGGGGCGCAAGACGGCGATCATCGCCGCGCTGCTGCACGGCCCCAGGGCGATCCTGCTGGACGAGGCGCTGAACGGACTGGACCGCACCTCCGCCAAGCGGCTGACCACGGAGTTGGACGCTCGCCGCGCCGAGGGAGCCGCCGTGCTGCTGAGCAGCCACGACTTGGACTTCGTCGGCGCATGGTGCAGCCGGGGCCTGATGCTTCAGCCGGGAGCGCAGTGGCGGATGCTGGAAGGCGAGGACTGGGCGGCCTGGCGCCGCTCACCGTCGCTGGACGGAACCGTCGCCCGGCCGCGCTGACACCGGGTCGAGGTGTGGGCAGGCAGGCCCGGTGCTCGGGCGGGCGCCCCCCATCCCCAACCCTTCCCCCGCAAACTGCGCGGGGGAAGGGAGCGAGTCGAGTGCGCGTGGCCAGCCGGAGCGCACTCGAATTCTCCTCTCCCCCATGGGGTTTATGGGGGAGAGGCCGGGAGAGGGGGGCGGCCTGGGCATGCGCCGAACCAGCCGAAGCGCAATTCAGGTCTCCCCCTCCCCTGCGCAGCGGGGGACGGGGGCCGGGGGGAGGGGGCTCCCGCGGCACGCGAGGCAGCCAGTCGAACCCGGACCGAAGTTCCCCTCTCTCCCGCGCAGTTTGCGGGGGAGAGGCCGGGAGAGGGGGCGGCCACGGAATGCGCCGACCCAGCCGTATCCGGTGTGAAGTTCTCCCCTCTCCCGGCGCAGTTTGCCGGGGGAGGGGCCCGGGGAGGGGCCACCCCGCCCGAATGCGCCGACACCAGCCCAGAACGGGCTGTCGAAATCTCACTTACGACGGGAGCAGTACCCGATGACCAGACGTACCCTGACCCTCACGATCTTCGCCCTGGTGGCGTTCGCATCCGCCGCGTGCACCGGCTTCAAGCGTCCCGAGATCGAGCTGGAGAACGTGGAGATCGGCAGCCTTGGCCTTACGGGCGGAACGGTGCTGGTGAACGTCCGCGTGACCAACCCCAACCCCATCGGCGTGCGCGCCGAAGACCTGCGCTACGAGCTTTTCATCCGCGCGCCGCGCGACAGCGCCAACGAAAACGCCTGGCAGCGGATGAGCAGCGGCACCTACAGCGAGCGCATCGAGGTGGGCGCGCGCCAGACGCGTACCGTGCAGGTGCCCGTCGACTTCCGCTACTCCGAGCTGGGCGACGCCTTCCGCTCGGTGCTGCGGTCCGGGCAGATCAGCTACCGCGCCAACGGCACGGTGCGGGTGCGCGCGGCCGGAAGCAGCCGCGAGGTGCCCTTCCGCAAGACGGGCTCGGTGATGGTTCTCGGGGGCCGATGACCATCGTCCGGCTGCAGAACGCGGGCAAGCAGTACGGCGACCGCTGGGTTTTCCGCAACGTCTCGTTCACCGTCGCCGAGCGCGAGCGGTGGGGCATCGTCGGGCGCAACGGAGTCGGGAAGACCACGCTTTTCCGCACGATGACGGGTGAAGAGGAAACCACCGAGGGCGAAGTGTGGCGCCATCCCGGCCTGCGCTTCACACTGCTCAAGCAGAACCGCGGCGAGCAGAGCGCCGCCACGGTGAACGAGGCCGCGCTGGAGCCCTTCGCCGACCTGGTGGAGATGGAGCGGCGCATCGCGGGCGAGCTGGAGCAACTGGGCGCCGAGCCCGACCCGGCCGAGGCGAGCCGCCTGCTGAAGTCGTACGACAGGCACGTCGAGGAATTCCGGCGCCGCGGCGGCTACGAGATGCGCTCCCGCGCCGACGCCACCCTCGAGGGGCTGGGCTTTCCGCAGGACACGTGGGAAAAGCCGATCCGCGCCCTGTCCGGCGGCGAGCTGGGCCGCCTTCGCCTGGCGCAGACGCTTCTCGCCCAGCCTGACGTCCTGTTCCTGGACGAGCCCACCAACCACCTGGACCTGCGCTCCACCGAGTGGCTGGAAGAGTTCCTGCGCGGCTATCCGGGGACGGTGATGGTGGTTTCCCACGACCGCGTGTTCCTTGAACGGCTCGCGGACCACGTCCTGCACCTGGAAGAGCAGACGGCCTACCCGTACACCGGCGGCTACGAGAGCTTCCTGGACCAGCGCGAGGCCCGGCGCGAGCTGCAGCGGAAGCAGTTCGAGCAGCAGCAGGCGCACATCGCCCGGACCGAGGCATTCATCCAGAAGTTCATCGCCGGCACGCGAACCAAGCAGGCCAAGAGCCGCCGCACGCTCCTCGGCCGCCTGGAGCGCGTGGCCGCGGTGGGGCGCGACGAAAAGGCGATGGGGCTGCAGTTCGCGTCGGGCGGGCGCAGCGGCGGGGTGGTGATGAGGGTGGACGGCGTGCAGTGCGCATATGGTGAGCGCGTGCTGTTCTCGCCGTTCAGCGCGGAGGTCTCCCGGGCGGAGCGGATCGCGCTCGTCGGCCCGAATGGCTGCGGCAAGTCGACGCTGATGCGCGTGCTGGCGGGCGTCGCGCCGCCGGAGCGCGGCTCGGTGACGATGGGCACAGGGGTGCGGCCGGCATACTACCGCCAGGACTTCACGCACCTGAACCCCGACAGGAAGATCCGCGAAGAGGTGGCGGAAGCGGCGCCGTCGCTCAGCTTTACCGAACTGCGCAGCCACCTGGGCCGCTTCCTGTTCTCGGGAGATGAGCAGGAGGCGCGCGTGGGCGACCTGTCCGGCGGCGAGCAGGCCCGGGTGGCGCTCGCCAAGATCACGCTGCAGAAGGCCAACCTGCTGCTGCTCGACGAACCCACCAACCACCTGGACATCGAGAGCCGCGAGGTCTTGGAAGAGGCGCTGGAGGGATACGAGGGCACGGTGATCCTCATTTCGCACGACCGCGCGATGCTCTCGTCCATTTCCACCCGCGTGTGGGCGTACGAGGACGGGCGCTTCGTCGACTACCCGGGCACCTTCGACGAGTGGCTGGAGTGGAGTGCGCGCCGCAAGTCCGAATCGGCGGCCACGGCGACGCTCGCCCGCGCCGCCGAGCCGAAGGGAGCATCCGCGGGCTCGCCGTCCGCGGGCGGCGCGATGTCGAAGAACGAGATCCGCCGCCGCGAGCGCGAGATGCAGAAGCTGGAGGCGCGCATCGCCGAGATCGAGGAACGCGTGGGCGAGATCGAGAGGGCCCTGGGCGACCCCGCCCTGTACGCCGCCGGCGCCGACCCGTCGCGACCCCAGACCCTCGCCGCCGAGCGCGACCGCCTGACCGCCGAGCTGGCCGAAAGCTACGCCGCATGGGAAAAGGTTGGCGAAGAGCTGGCCGGCGTGTAGATTTGCGGATCGTACGGTCTGGACGCGAGGGGGAAGACATGGGTGGATCGGTTCTGGACGAGGTGCTGTTCGTAACGCACATGACGGAAGACGAGTTCCGGCTGGAACTCGCAATCATGCTCTACGAACGCGAGAAAGTCTCGATGGGCTGGGCGGCTGACTCTTCCGGGGTCGGGCGAGTGACGTTCCAGCACCTGCTCGCGAGCCGCGGCGTCGCCATCCCGTATGACGCCGCGTATGAGCAGGATCTTGCCGCGATCCGGGCGTACGAGCAGGGCGCGTGATCATCGTCCGATCGCAACTTGGCCGATTGTGACCCGGGAGGAGTGATGAACGTTGCGGTTCCGGACGATCTCGTCCGATCGGCAGGGATGACAGAGTCAGACTTGGTCGTCGAGATGGCGCTTCTGCTCTACCAGCAGGAGCGGCTGACCATCGAGCAGGCCGCCAGGTTCGGCCGGATGGATCGCATGGCGTTCATGCACCTACTGGCGAATCGCGACATCCCGCTAACCCTGGATGTCGACGATTTTGAACAGGACATCGCGACGTTGCGGCGGCTGGGCCGGTTGTGATCGTCGTCAGCGATTCGTCCACGCTGATCGCCATGGGGTCGGTGGGCCGGATCTCACTCTTGGCCACTCTCTACGGAGAGGTACTCGTTCCGCAGGCGGTCTGGAGCGAGGTGGTGAGAGATGGCCGCCCCGGTGCTCGCGAGGTTGCGTCTGCAACGTGGATCCGAGCCGTTCCCGTCGTGAATCGCCTATGCGTGGCGGAGTTACTGAAGCAGGTTGGTCCTGGGGAGGCGGAGGCGATCAGCCTAGCCCAGGAAAGCCATGCCGAAGTTCTCCTCATTGACGAGCGCCGTGCTCGTAGAATCGCTATAGATCTCGGCCTCCCAATTACCGGAGTACTAGGCGTTCTACTTGAAGCGAAGCAGAAAGGATTGATTCCAGCGCTCAAGCCGGTGCTGGATGAGATGACCAGTACGGTCGCGTTCCGAATCAAACGTAGGCTGTACGAGGCCGCGCTTCGCGACGCGGGCGAACTCTGAGCAGTGCCCGCTGGCCCCTCCGCTCGCCGCCATCTATCTTCCCGCCACTCACAAGCCTTATCGCCGCCGCAGGCTCCGTCGCCCGGCGGCGGCTGTCGTCCTGGTAGATGCTGATGCGTGCTCGTTCGCTGATCGTTCCTCTTCTTTTCCTTCCGGCCGCGCTCCCGGCGCAGGCCCGGACCGTTCCCCTCGACACGGTGCAGGTGACGGCGGCGTCTCGCGCCGCGGCTGAGCTGGTGGCCGCCACGCGTGGTGTGGAGGTGATTACCGCCGAGCAGATCCGCGCGCTCCCCGCCCGCACCGTCGCCGACGTGCTGGAGTGGGCGCTGGCCGTGGACGTGATGCCGCGCTCCCCCGCGCTGGCCGACGTGGCCGTGCGCGGCGGCACCTTCGAGCAGGTGCTGGTGATGGTGGATGGAGTTCGAGCCAGCGATGCGCAGACCGGCCACTTCGACCTCAACCTCACGGTGCCGCTGGACCAGGTGGAGCGCATCGAGATCGTCCGTGGGCCGGCGTCGGCGTTGTACGGCGCGGATGCGGTGGGCGGGCTGATCCACGTCGTTACGCGGCGCGAGGGCGCGGGTGCCCGGGCGCGCGCGCAGGCGGGATCGTGGGACACGCGCTCGGCCGCGCTCTCGTACGCGACGCACGTCGGCCGGGTGCGGGCGGACGTGGGCGGCGAGTGGCAGCGGTCGGACGGGCATCGCGCGGGGACGGACTACGAGGTGGGCAGCGGGCGCCTGGCGCTCTCGATGCCGGTGGGCCAATGGACGGTGAACGCCGACGCGGGGCACGCGGCGCGCGACTTTGGCGCGGACGGTTTCTACGGCCCGTTCCCATCGTACGAGGAGACGCGCACCACGACGGGAACGCTGGCCCTGCGCGCGGCTCCCGAGGCGCGGTTCGCGGTTGAGCCCACGCTGAGCGTGCGGCGGCACGCCGACGACTTCGTCCTGCGGCGCGCCGACCCGTCGTTCTACCGCAACCAGCACACGAACCTGCGCTGGGGCGGCGAGGTGATGGCGCGCTGGCGGATGCCCCGTGGGCTGCGGCTGGCTGGGGGCGCCGAGTGGTTCAGCGACGAACTGGAAAGCGCACGCCTGGGTGACCGCGCGGAGCAGCGGGCCGCTGCGCTGGTGGAGGCCGCGGCTGGTCGCGGGGGACGGTTTTCCGCCACGGCGGGGATGCGCGCGGACTGGCACGAGCGCTACGGGACGGAGTGGTCGCCGTCAGCCGCCGCGGCGTGGTGGCCCTCGGAGGGAGTGCGGCTCCGCGCATCGGCAGGACGGGCCTTCCGCGCCCCTACGTGGACGGAGCGGTACTACCAGGATCCCGCGAACGTGGGCGATCCGAACCTGAAGCCTGAGCAGTCGTGGAGCGCCGAGGTGGGCGCCAGCGCGTTCGTGGCTCGCGGCGTGCGGCTGGGACTCGCGGGCTTCGTCCGCCATTCGGACCAGCTGATCGACTGGGCCAAGCCCGACGGGGCCGCCGACCAGCCCTGGCGCACGCGGAACGTGGAGGACGCGCGCTTCCGCGGCATCGAGGCCGAGGCATCGTGGGCTGGACCGCTCGGCGTGGCGTGGAGCGCGACCGGCACGTGGCTATCGTTCACGACCGGTGCGGCCGATGGCTTCACCAGCAAGTCCGCGCTAAGGCCGGTGATGGAGAACGTCACCTTGGGCGCGCGCCGGACGTTCGCTGACCGGCTGAACGTGTCGCTGCTCGGCCGCCGCGCGCGCCGCGTGGGCGAAGAAGCGTATCTGCGGCTGGACGCGCGCGCCTCGTACGACATCCGCGCCATCCGCGTCTTCGCCGACGTGCAGAACGCGACCGACGCGGACTACCTGGACATCAGCAGCCTCGCCGCCCCCGGCCGCGCAGTGATGATCGGGCTGGAGTGGTCCGGAGGGCGGTAAAAACGCTGGACGTGGAGCCGGTGATGGCAGGCTACGAGATCGACGTCAGCTGGAGCGATGCCGACGATGCATTCGTCGCCCGCGTGCCTGAACTACCCGGATGCATGGCACACGGATCGTCCCGCGAAGAAGCAGGCGCGAACGCTGAGAACGCGATTCAAGCGTGGATTGCCATCGCTGAGGAATTCGGCGATGCGATCCCTCGGTCCCGCAATCGAGGCGACGCACCGGAGATCCTGATCGAGCGGGAGACGGACGGGCGATGGATCGCTGAGGTGCCGTCGCTTCCCGGCGTGATGGTGTATGGAGAGAGCCGCGCGCAGGCGATCGCCAAGGTTCAGGCGCTTGCGTTGCATGTCATCGCGGACCGGATCGAAAACGATGCCATTACGACGGGGCTCAGGCCCGACGACCTGTAACCTCTACACGACGGGACTACCATCACCACGCGAGATCTGATCGAACTGGCGGCGCCCGTGGAGCAGGCCATTCTGGTGGCCGCTCCCTCCAAGCAGCAGACCGCCGAGGTGACCGAGGAGCACCTGGAGGAACTCGGGCGGCTGGCCGACACCGCGGGCGTAGAGGTGCTGGACACGTTCGTCCAGCGCCTGGACTCGCCCCATCCCAAGTTCTACATCGGCGAGGGGAAGGCCGAGGAGCTGAAGCAGCGGGTGGAGGTGGCGGGCGCGACGCTCATCATCATGGACGACGAGCTTTCGCCGGCGCAGGGGCGCAACCTGGAGAAGCTGCTGGGCACGCGCATCATGGACCGCGCGGAGCTGATCCTGGACATCTTCGCCACCCGCGCCCGCACCAGCGAGGCGCGCGCGCAGGTGGAGCTGGCGCAGCTTCAGTACATGCGCCCGCGCCTGACCCGCATGTGGTCGCACCTTTCGCGGTCGCGCTCCGGCCCGGGCATGCGCGGCCCCGGCGAAACGCAGCTGGAAACCGACCGCCGGATGATCGACCACCGCATCACCCGGCTGAAGGACGAGCTGGAGCGCGTGGCCCGCACCCGCGCCACGCAGCGCAAGAGCCGCGAGGGCCAGCTCCGCGCCTCGCTCGTGGGCTACACCAACGCGGGCAAGTCGTCCATCCTGCGGGGGATCTCGGGAACCGAGGTGTTCGTCGAAGACCGGCTGTTCGCCACGCTGGACCCCACCACGCGCTCCATCGAGGTGGGCGAGGGCGCCGAGGTGCTGCTGACGGACACGGTGGGGTTCATTCGCAAGCTTCCCCACCACCTGGTCGCCTCCTTCCGCGCCACGCTGGAAGAGGCCGCCGAGGCCGACGTGCTGCTCCACACCATCGACGCCTCCCATCCGCAGTGGGAAGAGCAGATGGAGGTGGTCACCGAGGTGCTGGGCGACCTGGGGCTCGCGGAGCGCCCCACCGTGCTCGTCTTCAACAAGATCGACCGCCTGACGCATGCCGAGGAGCAGGCGCTGCGCGAGCGGTCGTTCGGGAGCGCCCGCTCCATCTTCGTCAGCACGGTGGAGGAGGGCCGCCTGGAGCCCCTGCGGGTGCTGCTTCACGAGGAGCTTCAGAAGATCCGCCCCGACGTGCGGCTGACGCTGTCGTCGTCGCACGGGGGCCTGCTGGCGGAGATCTACCGCGACGGCGAGGTGCTGGAGCGCGAGGACAAGGGCGCCGAGATCCACATCCGCGCGCGCCTGTCGAAAGCATCGCTCGGCCGCCTGCGCACGCGCGGCGTGAAGATCTACGGCTGGGGTTAGGGGACGATCTGAAGGGGCAGTGTCAATACCGCTAGTTCTGGGTCGGCGTGAAGCGCCTCGATCGCGGGGAATGCTTGGCGCAGAAGATCCTCCAATGCGGAGACACGGCAGTTCCCAAGCCGAATCCAGATCACCTTGGGGGGAGGGCCGAGCGTCATCCCGAGGTGTGCGTAGTCCACGTCCTTGGTTACGACCGTCCAGCCTTCCTGGGCCGCGAACTTCCAGATGCGGAAGTCGTCCGTGCTGGACATCCCTAGCCGGAGCACATGCTCGGACCCAGGATACACGTCGGCGAGCCGCCAGATCAGGTCGCGAGAGAGATTCTGATCAAACAGGAGTTTCACAGCCCGGCGACGCCCAACACCTTGCGTGGAATGTCAGCCGCGAACGCAAGCGACGCGCGGATGTCTTCGGGCTCGAGTTCCGGAAAGTCGTGCAGGATCTCGGACTCCGTCATCCCGCACGCGAGCGAGTCGAGGATGTCGTAGACGGTGATCCGCATGCCGCGGATGCACGGTTTCCCGCCACGCTTGCCGGGCTCGATAGTGATTCGGTCGCGATAGTCCATGCTTGCACAGTAGAGCCGAGGATTGGTGCCGTCAAGCTTGATGCCGGAGCAAGAAAACGACCGTAACTCTTTACGCCACCTGTGGATCATCGGCGCGGGGCGGACGGGGCTGGCACTGGGGCTGCGGCTGCACCGTGATGGCGCGGTCGATCGGCTGACGGTGACGGGGCGGCGCCCAGCCGCGCCCGACCATCCACTCTTCGGTGACCCCGGCGCGGAGTATCGCCCGGCGCTGGATGGCGTGCCTGAGGGGATCAGCGGGATCGTGATCGCCGTCCCCGACGGCGCCATCGCCGAAGTGGCGGACCGGCTCGCGTCCCTTCATCCATCCCCTGAACTCCCCGTTGTGCACACCAGCGGCAGCCGGTCGACGGACGTGCTGGCGCCGCTCGCCGCGCTTGGCCACGCGGTGGGCTCGGTGCATCCCCTGGCCGCCATCTCCGACCCGGTGGACGGGGCCGATCGCCTGGTGGGAGTTTCGTGGGGGGTGGAGGGCGATGGTGCGGCGCTGGATCTGGCGGAACGAATCGTGGCAGCGTGCGAGGGACGGTCGCTGCGGATTGCGCCGGGCGGGAAGCCGGCGTACCACGCCGCGGCGGTGTTCGCCAGCAACTACGCGGTCGCCCTGCTTTCCGTGGCCGAGGGGCTGATGGAGCAGGCTGGCGTGCACGCCCGGGACGCGCGCCCGGCCCTGACGGCGCTGGCTGCGGGCGCGGTGGAGAACGTGGAGGCGCGCGGGCCGGTGGCGGCGCTCACCGGGCCCATCCTGCGCGGCGACGTGGAGACGGTGGCGCTTCACCTGGAACGGTTGTCGGCGGCGGAGCGCCCGTTATATTGCCTGCTCGGGCGGGAGGCCCTGCGGCTGGCGCGGCTGGCCGGCATCGATCCCGCGGCGGCGGCACGGCTGGCGGACCTGCTGGGAGGGGCGGAGTGAGGCTTTACGTCAACATCGACCACGTGGCCACGGTGCGGCAGGCGCGCGGCACCGACGAGCCGGACCCGGTGCGCGCCGCCGTGCTGGCCGAGCTGGGCGGCGCCGATGGAATCACCGTTCACCTGCGCGAAGACCGCCGCCACATCCAGGACCGTGACGTTCGCCTGCTGATGGAAACCGCGCGGACGGTGGTGAACCTGGAGCTGGCCGCCGCGTCGGACGTGCTGGCGCTGGCGGAGGAGTGGAGGCCGCACCAGGCCACGCTGGTTCCCGAGCGGCGCGAAGAGGTGACCACCGAGGGCGGGCTGACGTTTACGGGCGAGGGCGTGCGGGAGGGGCTGACCGAGGCCGTCCGGCGCCTGAAGGACGCGGGAATCCGCACCTCGCTGTTCATCGACCCCGACGCCGAGTCCGTCCGCGCCTCGCTGGAACTGGGCGCCGACGCCATCGAGCTTCACACGGGCGAGTACGCCAACGCGCGCGGCGCCGAGCGGCACGAGCAGCTGGGACGCCTGCGCCGCGCCGCCGCGCTGGGCCGCTCCCTGGGCCTGGCGGTGCACGCCGGCCACGGCCTTACGTACGAGAACGTGACGCCCCTGGCGGCCGTGGAAGAGATCGAGGAGCTGAACATCGGCCACTCCATCGTCAGCCGCGCCATGTTCACCGGCATCGAGCGGGCGGTGCGCGACATGGCCGAAATCATCCGCCGCGCCCGCCGCTGACCTCCCAGACCCGATCCACGGAAACCTGAAGGCCATGGCCCAACCGCTCAGCGAATACTTCGCGCTGGAAGCCGGCGAGTTCCTGGACCAGCTCGACGCGCTGCTGGCCAGCTCGGAGCGGCCGGACCCCATGCGCTTCTTCCGGCTTGCCCGCGGCGTGCGCGGCAGCGCCCAGCTTGCCGGCGCCACGGCCATCGCCGAGGTGGCGGAGCGGCTGGAAGACGGCGCCCGCGCAATCCGCGACGGCGCGCTCCCCTGGTCGCCCGAGGTGCGCGACCGCGCCCGGGCCACGGCCGGCGACCTGCGCGCGCTGGTGATCCGTTTCGGCGCCGACTGGTCCGCGGCCGACGACGAGCGCGCCCGCGCCGCCGCCGACCGCTGGACCGACGTGGCGGGCGGCCGCCGCGAAACCGGCCCGCGTGCCCCCGGCGACGAGCTGTTCGGCTTCGTGCAGCGCGAGATCACCGGCGTCGTCGCCGAGCTGGACCGCGTGCTCGGTGAGCTGCGCGGGAACCCCGAGGCGCGCGAGCCGCTTCGCGTGGTCCTGCGGCGGATGCGTCCCGTTCGTGGCGTGGCGGGGATGGAGGTGCTGGCGCCAGTGCTGGAGGGGCTGGAGGGGATCGAGGACGCGGCCCACGAGATCCTGGGCCGCGCATCCGCCGTCAGCGCCGCCGAGCTGGAGCTGCTTGGCGCCGCGCGCGATGCGCTGGATGCCGCCGGCCGCACGCTGGCGAACGGGGAGCCGCCGGGCGACTCGGCCGAGCTGGTGCGCATGCGCGAGCTGCGCGACCGCGCCGACGACGTGCAGGACGCGGGGGACACCGACGTGGTGCCCATCAGCCGGCTGTTCGAGGACGGCGGCGTGGGCAACCTGGTGTCTTCGCCGATGGCCCCGGTTCCGGGAGAGGGCGGCGGGGCATCGCCTGATGTCGAGCAGTTCCTGCGCATCGAGGGCACCGGATTCCTGGACCGCGCCGAGGGCCTGCTGGCCAGCCTTCCCGCGCGCCCGCGCCGGTTCGGGCGGATTGCGCGTGAGGTGGCGGAATTGGCGGCCTCCGTGCGCGAGCTGGCGACTACCTACGGCGTAGCGGGGATGTCCACCGCCGCAGACCTGGCCGCCACGCGCGTCGCCGTGTCCACGACGCCCGACGAAGCGCGCGAAGCCCTGCGCACCCTGCGCTACGCACTCCCGGGCGCGCCGCCCCCGCCCGCCGCGGAGCCCGTTGCGGCTCCGGCCGTCGCCGCGCAGCCGGCGGAGCCCTCCGCGCCCGTCGACCCGCCCGTGGAATCGACGCAGGCGGACGCGGAGGAGGACGTCGTTCCCGTGGAAACGCTGCTCTACGACCCCGCCGACGCGTTCCGCGTGGCGCTCACCCTCCGCGGCCGCATCGAGCAGTTGGCCGCGGGAGAGGGAGGGCCGGCGTTGACCGAGGCGCTGGACGAGCTGTTCGGCCTGGTGCAGCTGGCGATGGGGGCTCCGTCGTGACGGGGCAGCATCGATGAAGAGGCACCTGAAGACGGTCGTCGGGGTTGCGGCGACCGTCTTTTTCCTGTGGCTGGCGCTCAAGGACGTGGAGTGGGCGGACGTCTGGAGGCACCTGCGCGAGGCGAACCTGGTGCTGCTGGGCGCGGCCGTGCTGGTGTCGACGGTGGGAATGCACATCCGCGCCATGCGCTGGAAGCCGCTCCTGGACCCGGTGGCTCCGGGGATCGGCTGGAAGCCGCGCATCGCGGGTGTATGCATCGGCTTCGGCGCCAACAACGTCTTCCCCGCGCGGCTGGGCGAGTTCGCCCGCACGTGGGTGCTGGCGCGCCAGGCGAACGTTACCCTGAGCGCCGCGTTCGCCTCGCTGGTGCTGGAGCGGGCGCTGGACGGCCTGGTGATGATTGGATTTCTCCTCCTCGCCATGTCGCTGCCCGGCTTCCCGGAGCTGGTGGCCGGCGGCCCGGTAGACCTGCAGGCCACCGTGCGCGTGGTGATGGCCGTATCCGCCGTGCTGCTGGCCACGCTGGTGTGGATGGCGTACTTCCCCGTGCGCGCCGCATCGCTCGCGGAACGGATGGCGGTCATCCTTCCCTCCGCCTTCCGTCGGCCGCTCGTGGACGCGCTGAGGGCGTTCCTGGGGGGGCTGCACGTGCTGCGGAATCCCCGGTTGCTGGCCGTCTCCGTGGCGTGGGCGCTCTTCCAGTGGGCGTTCCTCGCCGGTTCTTTCGTGCTGGCGTTCCGCGCGTTCGGGATCGATGAGCCGGGGTACGTGGGCGCGCTCTTCCTGCAGTCGTGCATCGCGCTGGCTGTCTCCATCCCCTCGGGTCCTGGGTTCTTCGGGCCGTTCGAGGCTGCGAGCGTGTGGGGGCTGGGATTGTGGGGGGTGGACAAGAGCCGCGCCGCCTCGTTCGCCATCGGCTTCCACCTGGGCGGATGGTTTACGGTGACGGGGCTGGGCGTGTACTACGCCGCGCGGCTCAACCTCCGCTGGCGGGATCTGCGCCGCAGCGAGACGAGCGTGGAGGAGGCGGTGGAAACGGACCCGGCGCTGAGCGCGCATGCCCGCACGCGCTGAATCCGCCACCATCAGTGCACCGGCCAAGGTGAACCTCTTCCTGCGCATCCTGGCGCGCGAGGAAAGCGGGTACCACGGACTGGAGACGCTGTTCTGCGCGGTGTCGCTGGCCGACACCGTCACCGTCCGCCGTGGCGCGCCGGGCATCCGCCTGGTGGTCGACGGCGGCGTGGACACCGGCCCGCCCGAGCGAAACCTGGCCGTTCGCGCGGCAGAGCGTTTCCACCGCGAGTTGGGAGAAGCCGAGGCGGTCGACATCCATCTCACCAAGCGCATCCCCTCCGCCGCGGGGTTGGGAGGCGGCTCGTCGGACTGCGCGGCGACGCTGCGTGCGCTGAACGCCCTCCACGGCGAGCCGTTCGACCGCGCCGCGCTTCTGGAGATGGCGATCGAACTCGGGAGCGACGTGCCCTTCTTTCTCTGCGGCTCGCCCCTGGCCCTGGCGTGGAGCCGGGGTGAGCGCCTGCTGGCCCTGCCTCCTCTCGACACGCGCCCGATCCTGATCGCACATCCAGGCGTGGCGATGGCGACGCCGGATGCCTTCCGCCGCGTGGCCGAGCAACGGGGCGGGGGATACGAACCCCGATCCACATCCATCCCGATCGAGCAGTTGACGGATTGGTCCGCCGTCGCCGCCCTCGCGGAGAACGACTTCCAGCCGGTCGTCACCGAGCAGATCCCGCTGATCGGCGAAGCCGTGGACGCGCTCCGGGACTCGGGCGCATCCGTCGCACTGATGGCGGGTAGCGGCTCATCCGTGTTTGGCGTGTTCGACGGCGCGGCGGAGCGGGGCGGGGCGATGGAGCGGCTGCGGGGACTGGGGATGAGCGTGTGGGCGGCGGAGACGCTCGCTGAGGAGCCCGCATGACGGGTTGACCGGATTGGGGAGGTGGGATAATTTTCGGTGAGAGTCAGGTGCCCCGTGGTGAAATGGCATCACACCGCTCTTTGGAAGCGAGGTTCAAGGTTCGAATCCTTGCGGGGCA
>NZ_DATBNB010000898.1 GCF_036554565.1 Longimicrobium sp.
CCCGGTGTCCGCCGACGTCCCGGGATGCCGACTGCCGTACCCGACGGTGCCATGAGCGGAATCGAAAATCATTACACCGGGGCCTCCGGCGAGCGCTACTTCGCGTTCCGCAGCCGCGGCTTCGGCACGGTGGCCCAGCAGCGGCACGCCGTGAAGTTCAGCGGATATTCCCGCCCCGACGCGGTGGTGCTGGATTTTGGCTGCGGGCCCGGCGGCGTGCTGGCCGAGCTTCCCGGCCGCGAAAAGATCGGGGTGGAGATCAACGAGCAGTCGGCGCAGCTGGCCCGCGACCGTGGCGCCCGCGTGGTGAACAGCCTGGCGGCCGTCGACGACCACAGCGTGGACCTGTGCATCTCGCACCACGCGCTGGAGCACCTGGTGCGACCGGACGAAGCACTGCGCGAAATGCTGCGCGTGCTGAAGCCGGGCGCGCGCGCCGTGCTGGTGGTTCCCGCCGAGTCGCCCCGCGAGCGCGGCAAGGACCGCTTTCGTCCCGACGACCTGCACAAGCACCTGTTCTGCTGGAACGCGCAGACTTTCGGCAACCTGGCCACCGCCGTGGGCTTCCGCGTGGAGGAGTGCACCGTGCGGGCGGCGGGCGAGTCGCACTACCTGCTCGCGCTCAAGGGCGTGCCGCCGGTGCACCGCCTGGCCCGCCGGGTGGTGGCGGCCATCCGCGACCGGTACGAGGTCTTCTGCGTGGCGACGGCGCCGTGAACGGAGCCGCCCCCATGCCCATGCCGGCGTTCGCCCCCCCGCCCGGCCGCGCCAGGGTGGCGGCCGAGGGGATCGCCGCCGGCCTGTGGTGGCTGTTCCTGCTCTTCAGCCCCGTCGCCGTGTTCCGCAGCGGCATGCCCCAGCCCGGCGACTGGATCGCGGCGCTGGTGGTGGCGCTGCTGGTGGCGTCGGGGCTGCTGCGGCGCTCGCTGCGCTTTCCCGCCGCGGCGCTGCGGCCCCTCCGGCCGCTGATGGTGTTCGTGGGGTACACGTTCCTCATCACCACCGCCTGGACGGTGTGGCTGGGGCGCGTGGAGATGATGATCTTTCCCATGTTCTACCTGTTCAACCTGTGCGTGCTGGCGGGCGGGCTGATCCTGCTGGCCGAGCGGGGCGCCGCCTTCCTGCGCACCACCGCCTGGCTGATCGCGGTGTCGGTGTGGGTGCAGGCGCTGATCCCCCTGTTCATTTCGCTTCCCGGGCACCACGGCGGCGTGCGCGCCACCCTGTTCTTCAACAACCCCAACCAGCTCGGCTACTACGCGATGCTGGCGGGGTGCATCTGCGCCGTGGCGTACAACAACCGCCTGATCACCCTGCGGGTGCTGCTGCTGACCCTGGTGTCGGCGGGGTGGCTGGCCATGCTGTCGCTTTCCAAGGCCGCCATGCTCTCCATCGCGGCGCTCATCGTCTTCCAGGTGGTGCGGCGCCCCGCGCTGCTGGTGCCCTCGCTCGCGGCGGTGATGCTGGGCGGGCCCGTGGTGGGCGCGCGGCTCATGGAGCTTCCGCAGGTCGAGCGGACCCTCACGCGGTTCGCGTCGATGGGCAAGCAGGACGACGACTCGCTGGCCGGCCGCGGCTACGACCGCATCGCGCAGAAGCCCGAGTACCTGGTGCTGGGCGCCGCCGAGGGCGCCTACGACCGCTTCGAGGCCATGGCCGAAGGGTCGGAGCTGCACTCGGCGCTGGGAAGCCTGGTGTTCTGCTACGGCATCATCGGCACGCTTTCGCTCAGCCTCTTCGTGCTGCGCACCTTCTGGCTGGTGTCGTTCTCCGACATGCTGGTGCTGGTGCCGGTGGTCTTCTACAACGCCACGCACCAGGGGCTGCGCTTCACCCACCTGTGGATCTTCTTCTTCTTCGTCCTGGGGGTGGGCACGCTGCGCGCGCAGGCGGCCGCGGCCGCGGAGGCGCCCCGGCCGGGCGCGCGCCCGGCGCGCCCGCGGATGCCCGTTCCCGCGTACCGGTACTGAGCGAGCCGTGAACGTACTGTACCTGATCGGCTATCCCTACCGGATGGCGGGCTCGCAGCGCCAGATCTTCGAGCTGATCGTGAACCTGCCGGCGTGGGTGCGGCCTACGGTGGCCGTTCCCGATCACGGCGAGGTGTACGAGGCCTTCGCGGCCGCCGGGGTGGACGTGGTGGTCGTGCGCCCGGGCACCCGCATGCTGCAGTACGGGCAGGCGCTGGTGCGCGCCCCGGCGGCGCGCCGCCTGAAGACCGCGGTCGCCGAGTGGCTGCCCTACACCCGCGACCTGGTGCGCCTGATCCGCGGCCGCGGCATCGACCTGCTTCACCCCAACGACATCCGCAGCGCGCTGATGGCCGGGGGCGCCGCGCGCTGGTGCGGCCTGCCCATCGTGGGGCACCTGCAGGGCCAGCGCGCC
>NZ_DATBNB010000899.1 GCF_036554565.1 Longimicrobium sp.
GGCCGCGGCCGCCGCGACGGCGAAGGCGACGACGGCGTCCCTCCGCACCGCCGCCTGCGGCGCGGCGCCGTTCGACGGCGACACCACGAGCTGCTTCCACAGGCGCTCCGAGTGCTCGCGCGCGAACTCCCGTGAGAGGGCGTCGAGGTTGCCCATGCGCTTCACCGCCATCAGGAACGCTTCATCCGGGGCGAGCCCCGCGTCGACCAGGACCGCTATCTGCTCGCGCAGATGGTCTTCCAGCTCCGCTACATCCACGGAGTGGATCGCCTGCCGGCGGCGGAGGTAGCTCCGCCATCGGTCGATCTGCTCCTCGAGCGATACCGCGTCACCTGGAACCGGCATCGCTCAGGCTCCCTGTGGCAGTGGAGCGGCTGCCGCCGGGTGGCTGGCCGGGACGGAAAGGGAGAGCGCCTGCCAGATGCCCCGTAGCGTAGCGTCCACCGCTTGCCACTGCCTGCGTTCCTCCGCGAGCTGAGCCCGGCCCCGGGACGTGATCCGGTAGTACTTGCGACGGCGGCCGCTCTCCGCAACTTCCCACCGCGCCTCGACGTGGCCGAGCCGCTCGAGCCGATGCAGAACGGGGTAGAGCATCCCGTCCGTCCACTCCATGCGCCCTCCGGACAGCTCCCGAACTCGCTTGAGGATGGCGTAGCCGTAGCTGTCCTCTTCGGCCAGGATCCCCAGGACCATCGGGGTCGAGGAAGCGGCTATCAGGTCCTTGTTGATCTCCATGATTTCACGCCTCGCGCGGCGCTAATGAACTCGAATCCGAGTGTACATAGCAGCATTATACATGGCGGTGTTACGTATATCAAGAACCGCGGGTTCAAGGAGTATCGCCGCGGGACATTCCCCGTTCCACTGGCCGTGAATGGCTGCGGTCGGCGAGGCCGGCGCGGACCGGTTCCGCCCGCACTTCCCGGCGATCGAGTGGGACGACATGGTGGACGCGTTCAAGAGCGGAGCGGCCGTCGTAAACTCTGGAACGTTCCACACACCCGCGCACCCGCACGTGGAATGCGAATTGCCCGCTGCGAGCGCGATGATCTACACGGACCTGACGGAAAATCTCGAGGCGCCGCATCCGGAGCGGCGCCCGCCGGACCTGACGGGATATCTCCAAACCCCGCGTCAATTGCCGCGCCCGCCGGATGCCGCACGTTCGGGGTGGACGCTACTCGCCCCTCGCCTCCTCGCGGGTAGGGTGGACTGCTCCAGGCTAGACCAGCACCTAGCCCACATAACACCAGCGCCAGTCTTCTCCGGACTCGAGGCACTGGACTATGGGGTGCTCGGGTCGCGTGGAAGTGCTTGGTGACGCGGGCGCTACCCTAGTTCCTCCCTTTATGAGATGGCGACATACGGTCTCCCGCCCGCCGACGGGGGGCACCCGCTCCGTGGCCCTTGCCAACCCGAACTCGGGCATGTTGGAGTAGATCGCCTCGTAGGCAACTGAGTAAACCAAATAAGATCCTTGGTGCACAGAACACACGGCTCACCTTCACCGCTAGGCTCTCTGGCGGGGGGTTCGGGGTGGAGGTGACGCTGGTCTAGTGTTACGACTTCGACTCCTCCTCCGGCTCGTGCTCGTCGATCTCTCCAGGCAGTCCTCCACGTACTTCTCGTCGAGATGTAGACCAAGATGGGAGACCTGTTCGTCGTAGCCGTGGTCGTGGCCGATGACACCTTTGGTCGGCAAAGTGGCTAGGAACGAGCATGCTGACGATTAATAGCTACACCAACATGATCTCCCTTTGTTGTGCCCTGATCCTGATAATAAGCTTGTTAATAAATTTGTCAGTACCAAAGGAAGATCTCCTGGGTCAAAGGGGCAGGCTTCCACGTTCGTGGTCTTTGAAGGTG
>NZ_DATBNB010000900.1 GCF_036554565.1 Longimicrobium sp.
CCGTCGGTAGCGCGTAAAGTTATTGGTGGTGTACAGGGCAGATCCCTTCTTCTCCCAGGAGGAAGGGTCCTTGATGCGGTTGGCCCGGATCTCATCGGCGAGAAGCCAGGCCTTGTGCGCGAGGAAGAACTCTCCGAAGCCACGAACATCGCCGGCGGGCAAGAGAACACCCCCCAATCCGAAGATCGGGCTCGTCTTGTACTTGGAATGTTCTCGGCTGACGTACGGCCCGATGTGGCCGAACTCGTCGATGTACGCGAAGTAGAGCATGGCTGAATGCACGAAGGCCCGCGCATGCGCGGGCCTTCGGAATGAGAGCAACCCAGGTGCGGACCCGAGCCGCGTCTCGACAAGGAATATATCTGTACGCGAACCTCGACGCAACCATCGAGAGCGCGTGGCGTCACACGTCCAGGAAGCGGACGTAACGCGCGTTCTCTTCGATGAACTGGCGGCGGGGCTCCACCTCTTCGCCCATCAGCCGGGTGAACACGCTGTCGGCTTCCACCGCGTCCTCCATGGTCACCTGCAGCAGGGTGCGGGTGTCGGGGTCCATGGTGGTCTTCCACAGCTGCTCGGGGTTCATCTCGCCCAAACCCTTGTAGCGCTGCACGTGAATGCCGCGCTCGCTCTTGCCATCGCCGTCGCCGCCCTTGAAGCGGGCCAGGATGGTGTCGCGCTCGGCGTCGCTGTAGGCGTAGTGCTCCTGCTTGCCCTTCTTCACCAGGTACAGCGGCGGCTGGGCGATGTAGATGTAGCCCTCGTCCAGCAGCTGCCGCATCTGCCGGAAGAAGAAGGTCAGCAGCAGGGTGCGGATGTGGCTGCCGTCGACGTCGGCATCGGTCATGATGATGACCTTGTGGTACCGCGCGTTCGTCAGGCTGAACTCGTCGTCGCCGATGCCCGTGCCGATGGCGGTAATGATGGCGCGGATCTCGTCGTTGCTCAGCACCTTGTCGAAACGCGCCTTTTCGACGTTCAGGATCTTGCCCTTCAGCGGCAGGATGGCCTGGAACTCCCGCTTGCGCCCCTGCTTGGCGCTGCCGCCGGCGCTGTCGCCCTCCACGATGTACAGCTCGGTGAGCTCGGGGTTGCTCGACGAGCAGTCGGCCAGCTTGCCCGGCAGCACGCCCGTTTCCAGCGCGCTCTTCTTGCGGGTGAGGTCGCGCGCCTTGCGGGCGGCCTCGCGCGCACGGGCGGCCGAGATGGCCTTTTCGATGATCGCCCGGCCGATTCCCGGCGTTTCGTCAAGGAACTCGCTGAGCTTCTGGTTGACCACCGCCTCGACGGCGCCCTTCACCTCGCTGTTGCCCAGCTTGGTCTTGGTCTGCCCCTCGAACTGCGGCTCGCGCACCTTGACGCTGATGACGGCCGTCAATCCTTCGCGCACGTCGTCGCCGGAGAGCGCGTCGAGCCCGCCCTTCTTGAACAGGCCGGACTTGCGCGCGTACTCGTTGATGGAACGCGTGAGCGCCGCCTTGAACCCGGTGAGGTGGGTGCCGCCCTCGTGGGTGTTGATGTTGTTGACGAAGGTGAACGTGTTCTCGTTGTATCCGTCGTCGTACTGCAGGGCGATCTCGATCTCGGCCTCGGGGCGGCTGGCCTCGATGTAGATGACCTCGGCGTGCAGCGGCTTGCGGGTGCCGCGCAGGTGCTCCACGAACTCCCGCAGGCCGCCCTCGTAGTGGTACTCGTCCTTCCGCGTCTCCTGCCCCTCTTCCGTCCGCTCGTCGGAAAGCGAGATGAACACGCCCTTGTTCAGGAACGCCAGCTCGCGAAGGCGGTTGCTGAGCGTATCGAACGAATAGGTGGTCTCTTCGAAGATCTGCGGGTCGGGCTTGAAGGTGACGGTGGTTCCCGACTCCGTCGTATCGCCCGTAACCGTCAGCTCCTGCGTCTTGTCGCCGCGCGCGAACGCCATCTCGTGCACGTGCCCCTCGCGCTTCACCACCAGGCGAAGCCACTCGGAAAGCGCGTTCACCACCGACACGCCCACGCCGTGCAGGCCGCCCGAAACCTTGTACGAGCCGCCCTCCTGGTTTTCGAACTTGCCGCCCGCGTGCAGCACCGTCAGCGCCAGCTCCACCGCCGGCACCCCCTCGGTGGGGTGCATGCCCACGGGAATGCCGCGGCCGTTGTCGACCACGGTGATGCTGTTGTCGGCGTGGATGGTGACGTCTACCCGGTCGGCGAAGCCGGCCAGCGCCTCGTCGATGGAGTTGTCGACCACCTCGTACACCAGGTGGTGAAGGCCCCGCGCGCTGGTGGAGCCGATGTACATGCCCGGGCGCTTGCGAACCGCCTCCAGGCCCTTGAGCACCTGGATTTGCCCAGCGTTGTAATCGCTCTCTGCGCCGTTGATAGACATGGCCTCTGCGTGTTGCGGTTCTTGCGCTTCTACGACGGAATCGTCGGAATCTGCTGCCGTTTCAGTACACCGAAGCCCACCCGAACGTTCACGGTCCGGATGAGCTGTTACCGGCGTTCGCCGCTGGACATCACGAACACGATCTGCTCGATGCGGCCGTCCTTCTTGCCAGCGTTCACGTGCCGCATCAGGTCGTGCTTCATCATGTTCAGCTCCATCATCCACGCGCTGGTGCTGACGGCCACGAACAGGGTGCCCTCGGAAACGCGCAGCGGCTCGGTGACGGCGGCGATCCCCGGGCCCACGCGCTGCTCCCACTCGGGGATCACGGCGGCGGCCTCTACCTTGGGCGCCAGCCCGCTGCGGGTAAGGTAGCGCGCAAGGACGTCGCCCACGGCCTGGGGCTGTCCGGTGCTGGGCTCTCGCTTGCGGCTCACGGCGTGGGGATCTGGGGCGTGCAGGACGGAGGTACAATGTAGCATCGCGCGCGCGCGTACGAAACCGCGTACGCGCCCCCGCCTCATCCCGGGACGACGACGCCCTCGCGGATGCTCCAGCGGGGCAGCGTTTCACCGCGCAACTGGAAGTCGGTGGGCTTGGGGGAGGTCAGGATCACCTGCCCCCCCTCCTCGGCCTCGATCCAGTCCACGATGCGCTGCGAGCGGCCGGGGTCCAGCTCGGCGAACACATCGTCCAGCAGGATGATGGGCTCGCGGCCGCGCGCCTGGTGGATGGTCTCGGCCTCCACCATTCGCAGGGCGATGGCGCCCGTCCGCTGCTGCCCGCCGGAGCCGTAGGTGCGCAGTTCCAGCGTGCCGCTCTCGCCCTCCGTGGTGAAGCGCAGGTCGTCGCGGTGCGGGCCCACGAGCGTCATCCCGCGGCGGTGCTCGCGGTCCGCCGCCCGGGCCAGCGCCTCGCGGAAGGCGCCCGCGATCTCCCCCTCACCCTTGGCCTCGCCCATTTCGGGCGCGGAGGGCGCGTACGACATCCGCCCCGGCTGCCCGCCCGCCACGCGCTCGTAGTGGGTGCCGAAGCTGTTCGACCGCTCGGCCACCCAGCGGTCCCGCGCCGCCACGACCCGGCTTCCCGCCGTGACCAGCCCCTCGTCCCACACCTCCACCAGCGCGCGCGGGCTGCCCTTGCGCAGCAGCGTGTTGCGCTGGAAGAGCGTCTGCCGGTAGCGCTGCAGCGCGCCCAGGTAGCCGGGCTCCGCCAACGAAAGGACGAGGTCCAGGAAGCGCCGCCGGCCGCCCGGCCCGCCCGCCACGATCTCCACGTCCGACGGCGAAAAAATCACCGCCCCCACCTGCCCGAGGGCGCCGCCCAGCCGGTCAGGCTCGGCGCCGTTCACCGTGACCTTCTTCTTGCGCGCGCGCCGGTCGAACGCGGCCGAGACCGAGCGGTCCGCGCCCCGCGCGTCGGCCAGGCGCGCCTCGGTGCGAAAAACGTCCTCGCCGAAGCGAACCAGCTGCTCGTCGGGCGCACCGCGGAAGGATCGGAAGATTTCCAGGTAGTAGACGGCCTCGAGCAGGTTGGTCTTTCCCTGCCCGTTGTCGCCGACGATGGCGGCGCCCTGCGGCGGAAACTCCAGCACCTGCTCGGCGAAGTTCCGGTAGTTGCGCAGGTGCAGGCGGTGGAGGAACAACGGCGCGTGGGTGCGGGAAGGCGTGAGAGGCGTACTCAGCGAAGGCGGCGAACGCTGCGCTCGCCCACCTGGAACTGGAACGGCCGGCGCTCGCGCGACAGCCGCTTGATCTCGGGCCAGTGCTTGATCACCGTCTGCACGATCTGGCAGAGCCGCGGCGAGTTCTTTCCCGGCAGCAGAAAGAACGCTCCCACCAGGTGCTCGCGAAGCGCCGCCGCCTCGTGCACCTTGCGGGTGATGTTCACGTCGCGCGTAACGATGCACCACCCCCGCTCGCCGGCGTAGCGGATCCAGGTTTCGTCCGGCGTGGCCGGGGCAAAGAGCTCGTTGACGTGCTCCACCTGCTCGCCCAGGACGGTCAGTGCTTCGACCAGCCCGGGCGGCAGGTGGGCATCGAAGAGCAGGGTTACGCCGCCGCCCGCCATTCCTCGAACTGCACGGCGCGTTCAACCTGCGCGGGGGTGATCCGGTACATGGATGCCACGCGGTTCAGCGCCCGCCCCGCATCGTACTCCTGCTCGCCCGCGTACACGTCGGCCAGGGTGCGCGTGGGGATGCCCGCGTCGGCGAGCACGGGCGCCCCGAACGACACCTGGGGATCCACGACCACGCCGTTCTCGCGGCCCAGCGGCCACCAGCGCGTGGGCACGTCGGCCGGGTCGAAGTCCAGCTGCCCCAGGTACGGCTGCACGATGGGCTGAAAGGCGAGCTGGCCATGGCCCATCAGCGCCACCAGCGACTCGTCGCCCTGTACGTCGTCCAGCAGCGCGTAGATGCCGTGCGGATCGGCGAAGAACTTTCGCGTGGCGAACGGGTGCCCGGTGTCCAGCATGCGGGCGGCGACGCCCGCGGCTTCGTCGATCAGGTGCCACGGCGCGCCCGCCTTGCGGAACGCCTTGATGTACATCAGCTCCACGAGCTCGATGAACGTAAGCGCGCGCTGGCCCTCGATCTCGGGAAGCTCGGTGCGGATCAGCGCGGGGTAGCGCACGCGCTCGCCGTCGCGAACGCGCGAGTACCCGAACGCCCAGCGGCGCACCTCATCGGCAGGCGCCTTGAGGAGCGAGGCGGCTTCCGCGGGCGTGTAGATGCCAGTTCCAAGCATGTGCCCTCCCGGTCACGAGAAAAACCTACACAGCCAAAGATAACCCGAAACTCTCAGCGGCAAAAGGAAACATCGTGCTCGCACGCCGGTCAGAGCTCCACGCCCTCGTGGCGCAGCAGCCAGCGCTTGAGCGCCACGCCGTCTCCCTCCTCGGCCGAACCCATGTACCCGCCGATGCCCCCGTCGGACGAGAGCACGCGGTGGCAGGGCACGATGATAGGGATGGGGTTCCGCGCGTTTGCCTGACCGATCGCCCTCGCCGCCTTGCTGCGGATGGCCCGGGCGATGTCGGCGTACGAGCGCGTCTGCCCAAACGGAATGTCGCAGAGCGCGGCCCACACGCGCTGCTGGAACTCCGTGCCCTCGGCGCTCAGCGGCAGGTCGAAGTCGCGCCGGGTACCGGCGAAGTACTCGCGCAGCTGCTCGGCGATCCTCCACCCCATCGGGTCGTCGCGCGCGGGCTCTACGCGGGTGCCGGCGGGCGGGTGGTCGCCCTGCTCCCAGAACCGCACGGCGTTCAGCCCCTCGTCGGTGTACTCCACGAACAGCGGCCCCAGCGGCGACGACAGCAGCAGGCGATTCACCCGCGAGGTCGGCTCGATTCGCATCTTCATCGGCTTCCTTTTCCTTCTACCGGCCCGTGAACTCCGCCTTGCGCTTCTCGAGGAAGGCGGTCATCCCCTCGCGCATGTCGTCGGTGGCGGCGAGCAGGCCGAACAGGTTGCTTTCCATCGCCAATCCGTCGTCCAGCGACATCTCCATCCCGCGGGTGGTGCACTCGATGGCCAGCCCCAGCGCGATGGGGCCGTTGGCGATGATGGTGGCCATCATGAGGCGAGCCTCGGCCATCAACGCGTCCTTCTGGCTGGGCGCCTCCTGGCCCTCCGCCGCCTCGGGGCGCCGCACCAGCTTGTTCACCAGTCCGATGCGGTACGCCTCTTCGGCCTTGATGAACTGCGCCGTCAGCATCAGCTCCAGCGCGCGGCCCTTGCCCACGATGCGGGGCAGGCGCAGGGTGCCGCCGTAGCCGGGGATGATGCCCAGCTTTACCTCGGGCAGCCCGAACTGCGCGTTTTCGCTGGCGATGCGAAGATGGCAGGCGAGCGCCAGCTCGCATCCGCCGCCAAGCGCGAAGCCGTTGACGGCCGCGATCACCGGCTTGCGCGAAAGCTCGATCTGCCGGAACACGCGCTGCCCCAGGCGGCTGACGTCGATGCCGTCCACCGGCCCCATCTTCGCCAGCTCGGCGATGTCGGCGCCGGCCACGAAGCCCTTTTCGCCCACACCGGTCAGGATCACGCCGCGCACGTCGTCGCGCGCCGTGATCTCGTCCATCGCCTGGCCCAGTTCGCGGATGGTCTGCTCGTTGAGCGCGTTGAGCTTGTCGGGCCGGTTGATGGACAGCGTTGCGACCCGGTCCTGGACGTCGAGCTGAAGATTGCTGTATTCGGCCATGATGAAGGCAGTTCGTGAGTGCGAGGTGCGTGTGTGCGGAAGCGGCTTCCACAGGGCAACAAGCTACAGGGCGGACACCCTGAAAGCAACGCGCGTCGGAGGCGCCACAGGTGGGTTTGGGCGCCGGTCCATGGCGGGAATTACGGGGCGGGATCGACGAGAACGAGGACGACGTCGTTGACGTTGGTGCCCGTGGGGCCGGTGACGATCAGGTCTCCAGCGGCGTGCAGAAAGGTGTGGGAATCGTTGCGCCGCAGAGACTCGCGCGCGTCCAGCCCGCGGGCGCGTCCGCGGGCCACCGTGCCCCCGTCCGCGAACCCGCCCGCGGCGTCGGTCGGCCCATCGGTGCCGTCTGTGCCCATCGACGCGACCAGCACCCCGTCGTCGCCTTCCAGGTCGATGGCGGCCGAAAGCGCGAGCTCCTGGTTGCGTCCGCCCCGCCCGCGGCCGTGGACTGTCACCGTCGTCTCCCCGCCCAGCAGGAGCGCGACGGGCCGGTCCGGCCGCTCCGCGCGCGTGTTCCGGGCAAGGAGGCCCAGCTGCTCGCCCACGGAGCGCGCCTCGCCCTGCAGGTCGTCGGCCACGATTCGCGCGTGGTAGCCCAAGCGCTCCGCTTCGGCCACGGCTGCGTGCAGGGCGTCGGCGTTGCCGGCGATCACGTGCGCGGAGGCGTGGAGGAAAGCGGCATCGAACTCCTTGGGCGTTTCCGGCACCTCCCCCGCGTCGCCGGCCTGCAGGTGGGCGCGCACGGCGGGTGGAACCTGAACCTCATAGCGCAGAAGGACGTCCAGCGCGTCATCGTACGTCGTGGCGTCCGGCACCGTCGGGCCGGAGCCGATGGCGCTCAGGCTGCCGCCCACCACGTCCGAGATCGCCAGGGTAACGACGCGCGCCGGTGCCGCGGCGTGCGCCAGCCATCCCCCACCGATGCGCGACAGGTGCTTGCGGACGGCGTTCACCTCGCCGATGCGCGCGCCGCTGCGCAGCAGCCGCTCCGTCACCTCCCGCAGCTCCGAAAGCGCCACGCCCGTCACCGGCGCCGGCCAGAGCGCGGACGCGCCGCCGGAGAGCAGGCAGAGCACCAGGTCGCGCCGCCCCGCCGAGCGCGCCAGCCGCAGGGCATCCGCCGCCCCGGCCAGCCCACGCGTGTCGGGAACGGGATGCGCCGCCTCCCAAACTTCGATCTTCGGCAGTTCGGAGGCGTAACCATCCTTCGTCGTGACCGTCCCCGCGACGATGAGGTCGCCCAGCACCTCCAGCGCGCCGCGCACCATGCCGATGACCGCCTTGCCGGCCCCGATCACCAGCACGCGGTCGGTCCCGGCCAGGTCGATCTCCCGCTCTCCGCCGATCCGCAGGCGGCTCCCCTCGCGCTGGAGAGCGCGAACGACGGCGGCGCGCGGGTCCGCCGCGGCGACGGCCGCGTCCAGGATCACCCGGGCGTGCTCCCGAAGCGCCGTCGTCATCGTACGGGGGTCAGCGGGGGGTGCCCGGAGAGCACCGCGTGGGCGTTGCGCGCTGCCAGCATCGCCATCCGCGTCCGCGTCTCGAGCGTCGCGGAGCCCACGTGAGGAAGCAGGACCACATTGGGCAGATCCAGGAGCCCGGGGTGGATGCGCGGCTCGTGCTCGTAGACGTCCAGCCCGGCGCCGGCCAGCGGCCCGGCGCGCAGCGCATCCACGAGTGCCGCCTCGTCCA
>NZ_DATBNB010000901.1 GCF_036554565.1 Longimicrobium sp.
CGGCCATCGTGTCGCCCAGCACAACGGGATGGGCGATGACGATCACGGGCTCGCGCGAGGTGGCGCCGTGCAGCACCTCGCTGACCACGGTGCGCCGCGTCTGCAGGACCCGCCGGTAGTAGTCGCGGTGGCTGTAGTCCGTCCCCACCCGCTGCCGGCCCGTGGCATCGACAAGAGGATGGGCGGCGATGGAGCGGCCGCGCGAATCGGCCGCGTAGATGGTGAGGAACCCGGGGAACTCGGTGCCGCTCTCCACCAGCGCCTGCATCTCCGCCGGCGTGGCCGAGCCGCGCCGTTCCGCCGTCTCGGCCAGGGTGCGCACCTCCTGCGTGTGAAGCTGCACGTACTCGCCCAGGCGCGACGCATAGCCCGAGGCGGACAGCCGCAGCCGCTCGCGGGCGCGCGCCACGTTCAGGTCCCACTCGCGCAGCCCCGTCCACGTGCCGAACGCCAAGGCCGGCAAGGTGGCCGCGACGGTGACGACCACGGCCAGCGCCGCGCGCAGCGGGGGGCGCCCGCGAATGCCCAGCGCGCCGCGGACGGCGGGAACCAGCAGCAGCGCCTCGACGACGAGTGCATCGATCAGCCCGTTGAAGGGCTGCTTGAGAAAGAGCACCGCGGCCGTGCTGCCGCGCACGCCCAGGATCGTCCAGTAGGTGAGGAAGAGCAGCGGAACCCCGGCCACGATCCAGTACACGAGGTCGCCCACCAGCGGGCGGCGCTCGCGGCGGGCCAGGTACCCGACGAACAGCGCCTCCATGCAAAAGATCAGCAGCGCGTAGGGGTGATTCCACAGCCAGAGGGTGCGCGCGGACGCGATGCCCGCCGCGACCAGCCCGTGCCAGGGGCCCAGCGCCACCGCGGCCAGCAGGTACGCCACCCCGCCGAAGATCAGGTCCGTCCCGGGCGAAAGCGGGAGAGGCAGCAGGTTCAGCAGCAGCCCCGCCACACCCAGCAGGACGGCGGCGGCCCAGCGCCGGCGCGCCGAGAACGGGGACAGCGTGGGCGTGGGCACGTCGGCCCCCCTCATCCGGCGCGCTTGGTCTTTCGACGCAGGAAGTCGCGCATGATGTACTGCCCGAGGGTCATGGTGCTGGTGAAGTAGGCCTTGCCGCGGGCGATCTGCGAAACATGGTTCACGAAGGCCACCAGCGCCGGGTCGCGCGCCAGCATGAAGGTGTTGATCAAAATCCCCGCCTTGCGGCAGGCGCCCACCTCCTGGAAGGTCTCGTTCAGGACGAACGCGTCGAGCCCCATGGAGTTCTTGTAGACGCGCCCGTCCGGCAGGGTGACGGCGGATGGCTTCCCGTCGGTGATCATGATGATCTGGCGCATGTCCTTGTTCTGCGCCATCAGCAGCCGCCGCGCGAGCTGGAATCCCGCCGCCGTGTTGGTGTGGAAGGGCCCCACCTGCGCCTGCGCCACCCGGCCCAGGGGAATCTCCTCCGCCGTGTCGCCAAAGGTCACCACCTTCAGCGTGTCGCCCGGGAACTGGGTGCGGATCAGGTGTGTGAGGGCCAGCGCCACCTTCTTGGCGGGGGTAAAGCGGTCCTCGCCGTACAGGATCATCGAGTGGCTGGTGTCCAGCATCAGCACGGTGGCGCAGCTGGAGCGGTACTCCGACTGGTGCACGTGAAGGTCGCCGTACTCCAGCCCGATCGTGCCGTCGTCGCGCAGCCCCTCGCGCGAAAGGGCGCTCTTCAGGGTGGCGGGGATGTCCAGGTTCAGCGTATCCCCGAACTCGTACGGGCGGCTGGCCACCTCGGCCTCCACACCTGTGGCGTAGTGGGGCGTCTCGTGCGCGCCCGCGGCCGAGCGGCCCATTGCGCCCAGCAGCTGCCGAAGGGTGCGGTAGCCCAGGAAGTCGATCCCCTTGCCGGTCAGGGAGAACTCAACCTGCCGCGACGCTTCGCGCGCGTCGTCGATCCGTCCCTCGCCCTGCATCTCGGTGTAGCCCTCGGGCACCTGCGGGGGCTCGGCCACGTTCAGGTAGCCCTCCTCCACCATCCGCTGGATCAGCCGGTCCAGCAGCTCGGCGATCTTCTGCTGCACCTCTTCGTCGGGCGCGCCGTCGCCGCGCAGCTCCTGGATCATCTCCGGCGTCAGCTGCCCGCTCTCCAGCAGCGCCCGCAGGAGTGCGTCCTTGAGCGCGTCCAGCGAGCGGTCGTCCTCGTCGCCGCCGAACTCGCCCCACCACGGGTTCACGTGGTAGCCGCCGGCGAACCCGCTCTGCAGCAGGAAGTCGGAAAGCTGGTCGAGCAGCGACTGCAGGTTCAGCGCGTCGGCCATGTGGCCGGTGAAACGGGAGTAGCTGGTGAACCGCATCTGGAGCCTCCGGGGGAACGGCAAAGGACGCCGGGGCAGCACGTTGCGGGCCATCCGCCCGGTGGTGGCGGGTGCGGCTCGCACCGGGTAAGTTACGGGTCCGAAGCGGGACGGGAACAGCGGGACGAACCACGGGCGTGTTGGACGACGAGAACCGGGAAGCGGGAGAGGCGGCGGAAGCAGGTTCCGCCGCCTCCTTTCGCGCGCCCGCCGGCGGAAACCCGGGCCCCTCGTCGCCGCTGTCGAGCGCGGCGGCCCCCGGCCCGCGGGCGTTCGGGGCACTGCGGCACCGCAACTTCCGCGTGTTCTACGTGGGCCACCTGCTGTCGCTGACGGGAACGTGGATGCAGTCCACGGCGCAGGGCTGGCTGGTGCTGGAGCTGACGGATTCGGAGCTGAAGCTGGGGCTGGTGACGGCCGTTTCGTCGCTCCCCACGCTGCTGTTCGGCCTGTACGCCGGCGTGGTGGCGGACCGGTGGGACAAGCGGAGGATCATCGTGGCGGCGCAGTGCGCGGCGCTGGCGGGGGCGCTGGCCATCGCCATGCTGACCGGCGCGGGGCGCATCTCGTATCCCACGCTGCTGATCCTGGTGTTCGTGCTGGGAACGGCGTCGGCGTTCGAGGTGCCCACGCGGCAGGCGTTCTTCGCCGAGCTGGTGGGGCGGGCAGACCTGGAGAACGCCATCGCGCTCAACTCGTCGGCGTTCAACGCCTCGCGCATCGTGGGCCCGGCCATCGCGGGGCTGATGATCGGAGGGGCGGGGATCGCCGCGTGCTTCTACGCCAACGCGGTGTCGTACGTGGCGGTAATCGTGGGGCTGATGATGATGCGGCTTCCACGCGCGCGACGGCCGGCGCATACGGTAGGCATCGTCGAGGGGCTGCGCGAAGGGTTCGCCTACATCCGCGGCGATCGCGTGGTGAAGACGCTGGTGTGGCTGATCGCGGCGATGTCGATCACCGTATTCCCCTACGCCATGCTGCTTCCCGTGTTCGCGCGCGACGTGCTGGAGGTGGGCGCGCGGGGGCTGGGGTGGCTGCTTTCCGCCACGGGCGCGGGGGCGCTGACGGCGGGGATGTTCCTGGCGGCCCGGGGCACCCGCATCCCGCGCGGGCGGCTGATCATGGGCGCGGGCGTGGCGTATTCGGTGCTGCTGATGGCGTTCGCGCTGTCGCGGTCGTTCTGGCTGTCGATGGTGCTGCTGGCGTGCGCCGGCTTCATGATCATCCTGAACAACGCCACGCTGAACGGCCTGCTGCAGTCCCGGGTTCCGCACCGGCTGCGCGGGCGGGTGATGAGCGTGTACGTGTTCATGTTCGTGGGAATGACGCCGCTGGGATCGCTGCAGGCGGGCGCCGTAGCGCGGTGGATGGGTGCGCCGTTCGCGCTGGCGATTGGATGCGGGGTGCTGCTGGTGGTGCTGGTGTGGGTGGCGGCTAAGGTGCCGGAGTTGATGGAGGCGGAGTAGTTCGAGTGCGTAAGCACAAAAGTAGCAGCGACGCGCGATGTCATCCCGATGGAGCGGCCCCGGTCAGCCTGCCGCCGCACTGATGACAGCAGCGACTGAGGGATCCGCCACACAGTCCGCGATGTGCTCCGCCGCGGCGGCGTGCGTGGGCCCCTCCCCCTGCCCTTTCCCGCACGACTGCTGTGCGGAAATTGCAGCACTTTGCGCTGCTTCGGCGGAGGGTCTTAGTTGGTGTTCTCCCGGCGGTGCAACTCCGAGGGAACACCACCTAGCAGGGGGAATCAGAATGACGTGAGTCTAACCCTGCCTGCGCTTTGCCGCTGTGAGGGCTGCTACTTCGACCCTGCTGAAGAAATCGGCGATGTACCCACCGTAGCGCACGAGCCGTGTTTAGAATCGCGTTATAGACGCGAATAACAAAGGTCAGATCATCCGGAATCATAACAGCCTTTCCCCAATTGGAGCAGACGGTAGATCGGCTTTAGGAGTGTGCTCCTAAAGTCTCAAAGACTATATGCAAGAATCCTCGAAATTTCCACTATTTTCTTTCTCCACACGCATTTAGCCCTGTGCAGAAAACCAGACGTTTCTCAGACTGCTACAGGAAAGCTATTGTCATATTCCTCCTCTGAATTATAGCCGTGAGGTCTTCATCGTGAGGAGCGCCAGTGAGAAACCCATGTCCTTGAAGGATCCCGAAATTCGCCCCCGCCTGCTGGCCTGGTACGACGCGCACCGGCGCGACCTGCCTTGGCGATCCGCACCCGGTGAGGCGGCGGACCCGTACCGCGTGTGGCTGTCGGAGGTGATGCTTCAGCAGACCCGGGTGGAGACGGTGCGTCCGTACTTCGAACGCTGGCTGCAGCGGTTCCCCACCGTGGACGCGCTGGCTGCGGCGCCGCTGGACGACGTGCTCAAGGCGTGGGAGGGGCTGGGATACTACTCGCGCGCCCGCAACTTCCACCGCGCCGTCGGCCTGGTGCACCAGCAGCACGGCGGACGGGTGCCCGGTGATCCCGAGGCGTTCCGCGCCCTCCCAGGCGTGGGGCGGTACACGGCCGGCGCGGTGATGTCGATCGCGTTCGGGCGCGAGGAGCCCGTCGTGGATGGCAACGTTCGCCGCGTCTTCGCCCGCGTGGTGGACGATGCCGACCCCGCGGACGAGCTGCTCTGGTCGATGGCCTCGGCTCTGGTCCGCGGCCCGCGGCCGGGGGACGTCAACCAGTCGGTAATGGAGCTGGGTGCCACGGTCTGCGTGCCGCGGAACCCGCGCTGCGGCGACTGCCCGGTGCGCGAGTTCTGCGGCGCCTTCGCCGCAGGCACGCAAAACGAGCGGCCCGCCCGCAAAAAGGCCAAGCCGCTCCCGCATGAGGATACCGCTGTTCCCGTCATCGAGCGTGACGGCCGGGTGCTGCTGGTGCGGCGGCCCGTCACGGCGCGGCTGGGCGGGATGTGGGCCTTTCCCGCCGTCATCCGCGCCGATGGCGAGTCCGTCTCGGCCGCGGCGGAGCGCGCCGGCCGCGAGGCGCTGGGGATCGAGATCCGCGCAGGCGCGCCGGTCTGCGTCGTCGAGCACACCTTCACGCATGTCCGCGCCACCTACCACGCCGTCCGCTGCTCTCTCGTCGAAGGTGATCCGCGCGCCCTGCTCTATGACGAGGTCGCCTGGGTCCGGTGGGAGCGCGTGCCCGGCTACGCGCTTCCCGTCGCCCAGAGGCGCATAGCGGCGCTCGCGGCCGAATCGACGTTGTTCAACGGCGCGCCTGCACCATAAGCGGGTGAACCCGCCACAGCACAGGGAGAAACCCCGGCCCGGGCCGCTGGCGGTGCCGTCCGGGCCTTCACCTGCACGCCCCCCGCACCCGTCGAAGCGCGATCGAATTCTCCCCTCTCCCGCTTGCGGGAGAGGGGCCGGGGGTGAGGGCGGCCGAGGCATGCGCAGGCGCACGCCGAAACGCGACGGAGCCGAAGGAGCCGAGCCAAGCCGAGGCCACTGCTCCGGTGACCGCTGCCGCGCCCGGGCTGAAAAGTGGCCGCGGCTAGATCCTTCGGCCCGCGAAGGACGGCGTAGCGGCGAGTGCGGTGCGCCTGGGCCTCAGGATGACAGGCTATGGTGTGGAAGTAATTTGGGGCGCGCACTAGGCTGGCTCCCTTCCCCCGCGCAGTT
>NZ_DATBNB010000902.1 GCF_036554565.1 Longimicrobium sp.
CTCGAAGTTCCCCCCTCTCCCGGCGCAGTTTGCCGGGGGAGGGGCCGGGGGAGGGGGACCGAGGGGCCGCGAAGGGCTCCCACCCGCAACATCCCCAGCACCCGCCCCACAATCCCATCCCCAACCCCCGCCGACACTTGCAAGTGGCCCGTTGTCAACGGATTGACGCGCCCCGCGCACTCCGGTAAACTTCCGGGTCCCTGACGGAGGCGCGATGATCCGGAGCATGACGGGGTTCGGGGAGGCGGAGCGGGAAACCGAGGCGGGTACGCTGCGCGTCGAAATCCGGACCGTGAACCACCGGCACCTGAGCGTAAACTTTCGTACCCCCGCTTCGCTGGCGAAGTGGGAGCCGCAGATGCGCGAGTGGCTGCGCACCCAGCTTTCGCGTGGCCACGTGAACTGCGCGGTGCGGCTGGAGCCCTCCGGCCCAGCCGGCGCCGCGGCCATCGGCCTGGCGCTGGACGAGGAGCGGGTGAGGGCGTACCTGTCGCTGTTCGGCGAGCTGCGGACGCGCTTCGGCGTGGGGGGCGAGCCGGACCTGGCGTCGCTCCTTCGCTTCAACGACGTGATCGTCCGCGACGACGACGGTGCGCGCGCCGAGGTGCCCGCGGACGACCTGCGGGCCGTGGTGGAAGACGCTGCGCGCGCCACCACCTCCATGCGCGAGGACGAGGGGCGGCGGCTGGCGGCGGACCTGGACGGGCGCATCTCCGCCATCGAGACCGCGCTGGACGCCATCGCCGACCTGGCGCCCTCGCGGCTGGCGGCGGAGCGCGACCGGCTACGCGAGGCGGTGCGGGAACTGGCGGGTGGAGTGGCCGTCAGCGAAGACCGGCTGGCGCAGGAGATCGCCTACCTGGCCGAGCGCTGGGACATCAACGAAGAGCTGGTGCGCTTTCGCTCGCACAACGAGCTCTTCCGCGAGCTGATGGCGGCGAACCCCGAGGAGCCGGTGGGAAAGCGCCTGTCGTTCCTCGTCCAGGAGATGCACCGCGAGGCCAACACCATCGGCTCCAAGGCCAACCACGCGGGGATCGCCCATCGCGTGGTGGCCATCAAGGAAGAAGTGGAGCGGCTGCGCGAGCAGGTGGAGAACGTGGAGTGAGCGGCCGGCGGACCTTTCCGCTGGTGCTTTCGGCCCCGTCCGGCGCCGGCAAGACGACCATCGCCAACCGGCTTCGCGAGCGCAGGCACGACGTGGCGTTTTCCGTCTCCGCCACCACGCGCAGCCCGCGCGAGGGCGAGCGCGACGGGGTGCACTACCACTTCGTGAGCGCCGACGAGTTCCGGCGGATGATCGCCGCCGACGAGCTGATCGAGTGGGCCGAGGTGCACGGCAACTTCTACGGCACGCTCCTGCGCGAAGTGGACCGGGCGCGGGACCGCGGCGAGTTCCTGCTGCTGGACATCGACGTGCAGGGCGCCGCGCAGATCCGCCACAAGGTGCCCGACGCGGCGCTCGTCTTCGTCCTTCCGCCCTCCGGCGAGGTGCTGGTGCAGCGGCTGGTGGGGCGGGGGAGCGACGCGGCCGACGTGGTTGCGCGGCGGCTGCGGAACGCGCGCGACGAGATCCGCGAGGCGCCACGCTTCGACTACGTGGTGGTGAACGACGACCTCGACGCGGCGGTCGGCGACGTGGAGGCCATCATGGACGGGCGCACGAGCGACCTTCGGCCTCACCCGCCGCTGGACGTGCTGGCCGACCGGATGGCGATGGAGATCGACAGGCACCTGGGCCCGTCCGCGTGACGGGAACGGGGCTTTTACTTCTGAGGGAGCGGAACAGATGCGAGTGGTAACTCCGGGCCAGGCGGCCCGTCACACCGGCAGCAAGTACCTGGGCGTCCTGGTGGCCGCCAAGATGGCGCGCAACCTCAACGAGCTGCGCCGCAACGAGCTGGCGGAAGACCCCACCGTGTCCGGCGACGAGCCGCGCGAGAAGCTGACCACCATCGCCATCGAAGAGGTGCGCGAGGGCACGGTCAAGTTCACGCTGACCTCGCGCCAGCGCCCCATCATCCCCTCGTAGTCCCGATGCCCGGGTCTCGCGCGCCCCGGCGCCCCTTCGCCGGGCGCCGCGTGGTCCTGGGCGTCACCGGCGGTATCGCCGCGTACAAGGCCATCGCCGTCGCCCGCGACCTGACCCTCGCGGGCGCGTCCGTCGACGTCGTCCTCACGGAGGGGGCGATGGAG
>NZ_DATBNB010000903.1 GCF_036554565.1 Longimicrobium sp.
GTCGCACCCGAAGCCGTGGGCGAACAGCATGGGCTGCGTGCCGCGGCCGAAGACCTTCACGTTGTTGCGGACGAGCGCGTCCTGGGGCATGTCCAATTTTCGTCTAGGGTTGGGCGTAAGTCCAGGCTGCTTCTCGCCCGCAAACATCATGCGCCGTCAGCTTTTGGCGGCTGGCGGCTGCTGTCGATGCGTTCCCTGGATGACACTTCGTTGGGGCGGAGCGTTGCGGAGGGATGGGCTACAGCGTGGCGGCGTACTCCAGCGCTTCCACCAGGCCGCCGCGGTCCACGTGCCCCACGTGGTGGCGGGCCACGGCGCGCACCTCGGCGGCGGCGTTGCCCATGGCCACGGGAAAGCCGACCACGCGCATGGCTTCGAGGTCGTTGGTGCCGTCGCCCACCATCATCACGCGCTCCAGCGGAATCCCGTACTCCCCGGCCACGGCGCGCACCGCACCGGCCTTGTCCAGCCCCGGCGCCGTCAGGCTGATGAACGCCGTGTCGGGCATCACGGGCGAGGTGGAGGGCGTCAGCGCCAGCCCCTCGTGCGGCTCCACGAGAACGGCGCCTTCCTCCGCCAGCGGCACGATCCACTGCGCGCGGACGATGGCGCCCCGCAACTCGCCGAAGGGCCGCGGTGCGAAGGGCACGCCGAGCAGCCCGGCGTGGCGCCGGGCGCGCTCGCCGGTGCTCTCGACGGCGTACCCGGTGTCGGTGTACAGCTCCAGGATGCGCCCGGTCTCCCGCGCCCGGGCGATCAGCCTCTGAACGGCGTCATCGGGGACCTGGCCGGAGCGCGAGCGGCCCGTCGGCAGGTGCACGATGCTGGCGCCGTTCTGAAAGACGTGCCATCCCTGCGGGTCCAGCCGCTCCGCCAGCTCGCGCGTAAGGCCGAACGCCGGTCGCCCGGAGCAGATCACCAGCCGCGCGCCGGCTTCCCGCGCCCGTTCCACCGCGGGCCACACCTCCGGCGCCACGTCGCCGGAGCTTCCCACGAGCGTTCCATCCACGTCCACGCATATCAACTCGATCATCACTGATCCGCCGTGTCTAGGGTGTGGAGAGCACGTCCGGAGGGTACGCGGCGAGATCCCCATCTCTCATCCATGCAAGGGAACCGCCTGTACCGATGCTCGGCGCGCTTCCCCCACCTGTCTTCGGGGAGACCTCTCCCACCGTTTGCAGCAGGTTTGTCGCAGGATGTTCCACTGGGGTGCCATCGCCCCAGGCTTGTCCCACCCTGGCCCCACCGCGACCCGTCCCGGGGGGACATTCCATCGGGCCGATCGATCTAAGTTGTTAGCGTTTCCCGACGTTCCACGAGCGCCTGGGGATGGTACACCGGTTGCCTTTCCCGCCCGCCCCCGTGACGCACTTCCCGCTCCGGTGCGGGCCGTATCGGCCGCGGGGTACGCCGTTCCCGGAACCCTGTCACACCTTTCCGGCGCCCCGCCAGGCCCGGCCACCCCTCCCCGCCCACCGTGCCCCTCCCCAAGGTCTGGCAGCACGTGTTTGGAGCCATCCCGGACTCGCCCCGCTGCCGAGAGCTGCTGGGGGCGATGGCCGCGGGCGGGCTGAGCATGGTGCCGTGGAGTGAGGACGAGGCGGGCGGGCCGGGCGTGGTGCTGTTCGACGAGGTGAGCGAGGGATTGTGCGACTTCGTGCGCGAGGCCAGCCAGGGCGGATACGGCCGGGTGCTGGCCGTGGGCACCAGCGGCGCCGCGATGGCCAACGGGCAGGGATGGACGCTGCTGCGCGCGGGCGCCTCCGACGCATTCGCCCGCGACGGAGCGGATGACGCCGCCCGCGCGGCGCTCGCCCGGCTCGAGCGGTGGGCCGCCGTGGACCGGCTGGTAGATTCGCCGCTGGTGCGCAACCACCTGGTGGGGCGCAGCCCGGTGTGGCGGACCGTGCTCCGGCAGGTGGTGGAGGTGGCCGCATTCACCGATGCGCCCCTGCTGGTGACCGGCGAAAGCGGCACCGGCAAGGAGCTGGTCGCCCGGCTGATCCACTCGCTGGATGCACGCCCCCGCAAGCGCGAGCTGGTTCTGCTGGACTGCACCACGGTGGTCCCGCAGCTGTCGGGAAGCGAGTTCTTCGGCCACGAGCGGGGCGCCTTCACGGGCGCCGCGGGGCCGCGCGAGGGCGCCTTCGCCCTCGCGGACGGGGGAACGCTGTTCCTGGACGAGGTGGGCGAGCTGCCGCCCACCCTGCAGGCGCAGCTGCTGCGCGTGGTGCAGGAAAAGACGTACAAGCGCACCGGCGGCAACGCCTGGCAGAAGACCGACTTCCGCCTGGTGTGCGCGACCAACCGCGACCTG
>NZ_DATBNB010000904.1 GCF_036554565.1 Longimicrobium sp.
ATCCCCAGCCCTTCCCCCGCAAACTGCGCGGGGGAAGGGAGCCAGTCGAGTGCGCGTGGCCAGCCGTAGCGCAATAGAATTCTCCTCTCCCCCATGGGGTGTATGGGGGAGAGGCCGGGAGAGGGGGGCGGCTGCGGCATGCGCCAGAGTCAGCCCAATCCGGCCGCAGTTCTCCGCCCCCCTGAGCGTTGCTCCCCTAGCCCTCCGCCCGGTCGCCGGCGACCTCCACCTCCAGGCCGAAGGTGTCGGTGAACAGGCCGGCCTTGCGGCGCAGAGCCCACCGCTCCAGCAGCAGGTCGCCCTCCCCTTCCAGCTCCAGCGCCAGCTTGCTCTTTCCCGCCGTGGCCGTCACCCCCGTAACGGCCTGCACGTGCTCGCGATCCAGGGCGTCGGCAATGCGCAGCAGCGAGGCCAGCTTCACCACCCGCTCGCGATCATCGGAGGGGAGCCGGTTGAAGTCCTCGTGGTGCGCGGCCGGCGTGCCCTTGCGGTGGTAGCGCGCCACGTTGGCCACAATGTCCATCTCCCGCGCCGTGAGCTCCGGCACCTCCGACTGGCTGATGATGTACAGCGAGTGCTTGTGGTGCTTCTTGTGGCCGATGAAGATGCCGATGTCGTGAAGGATGGCTGCCACGCGCAGCAGCCGCCGGTCCGGCGCATCCATCCGATGCACCTTGTCCAGTTGGTCGAAGAGCAAGCCCGACAGCCACGCCACGTGCCGGGCGTGCTTCTCGTCGAACAGGTAGCGCAGCCCCAGGGCCACCGCGCCCTCCACCGCCGCCCGCTCCTTGCGGTCTTCATGCGCCTGGTGGGTGGTCAGGTCGTCGACCATGTCCACCAGCACGCCGTCCTTGAGGCCCACCGCGGGAACGATGATCTCCGCCGCCCCCGCCAGCGACGCCACGCGCTCGTACACCATGGCCGCGGGGACGATGACGTCCGCCCGGTCCTCCCTCAAACCCAGCTGGTCCACGCGCTGGCGGTACGAGAGGCGCGACAGCATGGCCACGGCGCCCCGCAGGTCGTTCATCTGGATGGCCGCCATCCGCCCGCGCCCCGGCTCGGCGCCCAGCAGCTTGGCCAGCGCCTCGATGTTTCCGCCCGTGGCGATCAGCCCGGCAGGCTTCCACTGCTTGGCGATGAGCGGAATGCGCAGCGACGCCATGTACTCTTCCAGCAGCCGCTGAAACCGGCCGGGGTCTTCGCTGGAGCCCGACAATTCTTCCAGCAGCCGCACCGAGCCCAGCGTGTGCGACTCGCTCCACAGGATTCCCGTGGCGTCCACCAGCGACACCTCCACGCTGCCGCCGCCCAGGTCCACCAGCATCCACTTCTTCTTGGCGAACGGCACCTGCGCGCGGATGGCCTCGTAGACCAGGCGCGCCTCCTCGGTGCCGGTGATCACCTCCAGGTCGATCCCGGCCTCGCGCCGCACGCGCGCCACGAACTCGTCGCCGTTGCGGCTTTCGCGCGTGGCGCTGGTGGCAACGGCGCGGTAGTGGACGATCCCCAGGTCCTCCATCCGCTTGCGGAAGCCGGTGATGGCCTCCACACCGGCCTGCATGGCGGCGCGGTCCAGCCGCCCCGAAAGGAACACCTCGTGCCCCAGCCGCACCGGCGCGCGCGTCTCCGCCAACACCTTGTACGCGGTGGGCGAGGTGAACTCGGCCGCCAGGAAGCGGATAGCGTTGGAGCCCACGTCCACGGCGGCCACCCGCAGCGGAAACTGCGGCGGCGCGTCGGGGGCGGCGTCCGTGGGGCGGTTGAGCAGCGGCGTCATTCTGCGTATCCGGAGTAGGAGACGCCGCAGGGCGGGGCAAAGGCCGGACCGTGAGGGCAAGGGAAGTGCGTGAGTGCGTGGGTGCGTGAGTGCGGGAGCGGACCGGCGATCGTGCGCCGTCCATCACCCGCGCCGTCCCGAGCTACCCCGGCCCGTCCATGCGAGCACCAGACCAGACCATCCACATCGGCCTGAACGCGCCACCCGACGGCAGCGTCGAGGCCGAAGCCATCCGCCAGAGTCTATCCTCCGCCGTGCGGGTGGGCCGGCACCTGTTCCTGGGCTGCGACGAAACCGCGACCCTGGAGCGCGTGACCGACCTTGGCGGCGGCCGCTTCGGCGAGCACCGCAGCTACAAGCTGGCCGAGCTGGTGGACCTGCCCGGCAAGGACGACGACGAGGTGGATGTCGAGGGCTTGGCGTGGGAGCCGCCGTACCTGTGGCTGGTGGGCTCGCACAGCCGCAAGCAGGGCAAGGCCAAGCGCGGGATGGACTTCAAGGAAGCTTCCGAGGCGCTGGCGGACGTGGACGTCGACGACAACCGCTACCTGATCGCCCGCATTCCGCTGGAGGATGACCCCGAGGCGGGCGGGATGGTGCCGCGCAAGTCGTGCCCCGATCCGCGCGACCCGCAGCGCACGCTCACCGCCGCGCGGCTGCGTGGCCGCGGTCGCAACAGCGAGCTGATCCGGGAGTTGAGCGAAGACCCGCACCTGCGCCGGTTCATCAAGATTCCCGGCAAGGACAACGGGCTGGACGTGGAGGGCGTGCAGGTGGACGACGGGCGCGTGTTCCTGGGGCTGCGCGGGCCCGTGCTGCGCGGCTGGGCGGTCATCGTGCAGGTGGAGCCGGTGGATGCCAAGGGCGGCGGACGGATGAAGCTGCGGGAGCTCGAGGCCGGCGGGCGCCGCTACCGCAAGCACTTCCTGGACTTGGACGGGCTGGGGATCCGCGACCTGGCGCGCGACGGCGACGACCTGCTGATCCTGGCCGGCCCAACGATGGACGTGAGCGCGCCCGCCGGCGTGTTCCGCTGGCGGGGCGGCATGCGCGTGGAGGAGGAGTCGCTGGTGCCGGCGGAAGCGCTGGAGCGCGTGACCATGCTGCCGCACGACGTGGAGGGCGGGTCCGACCACCCCGAGGGGATGTGCCGCTTCGACGAGGGCCACGGCCCGCGCACCCTGCTGGTGGTGTACGACGCCGCCAGTGCCAGCCGCCAGGACGCGCACGGCGTCACCGCCGACGTGTTCGCGCTTCCCTCGCCCGGGGTGCTGGGCACGCTCGCGGAAACGCTGACCTCCTTCGTCACCCGCGACGGCGGAAGCTGACGATGGCCGACATCTACCACGTGATGATCAAGCCCGGCGACGCGATGGCGGAGGTGGACCGCGCGCTCCAGGCGCTGAAGGCGCGCGGGGTGTCGCGCGAGGAAGCCGGGTTCCACAAGTACATGTTCGTCACCCAGGCCAGGCAGACCGTGCTGATGCTCACCTCGCGCGAGTCGCCCCTGGCCGCCGACCTCCGCGGCCGCGGCTGGATGGAACCGGGCGACCAGCCGCTCAAAACGTGAGTGCGTGAGCGACAGGCGGGCCGGGCAGCGACGAACGCCGGCCCCCGCTCAGATCCACTCGTACTCCGTCACCGTCCGATCGTCCACCGCGTCCCCTGTGTGCCGCGTGGACGCCGGCTCGAAGAGCATCACGTGAACCTCCTGTTCCGCCACCGGCCGGTGCTCCACACCGCGCGGCACCACGATCATCTCTCCCTCGCCCACCTCCACCGCCCCGTCGCGAAACTCCATCCGGAAGCGGCCCTTCAAGACCAGGAACAGCTCGTCTTCGTTCGCGTGGTCGTGCCACACGAACTCGCCCTGGAACTTCGCCAGCTTCACGTGCTGTCCGTTCAACTCCGCGATCACGCGGGGGTTCCAGTGGTCGGAGAATGCCGAAAGCTTCTCTGCGATTCGGATGGGCTGGATCACACGGGCTCCTGGCGAGGTGTCGGTCGCGTCATCTTTGGGCGGAAGGATGCGGCGCACGGAGTAACGTCGGCCCGGATTCGCGGCGAGGCAACCCGGCACAGGCTCGTACAGGGCTTGTGCCAAGTGCCCCTGCGAGATATCTTAGTACTATGCTAATCGATCGCGTCTCGCACACGGCCCGTTGTTGTCGCATGTGCTCCCACCGGGAGTGCAGGCGCCCCGCACGCGTGTGAAGACCTCGACGGCATAGGCTGGACGGTCTTCTCCGGAAGACCCTCCGGACAGGCAACGCGACACAGGACGCCGCGACTCCCCACCAGGAGGCGCGGTTTTGTTTTATCCACCGGAAGAACCCGGAGACAGGCACCATGCCCATCAGTCCCGAGCGGCCGATCGCCATCTTCTACGAGCACCCGGACTGGTTCCGGCCGCTGTTCGCGGAGCTGGACCGCCGCGGCACGCCGTACGTAAAGCTGCACGCCGACGAGCACGTGTTCGATCCCGCGGAGGATCCACCGTACTCGCTGGTCTTCAACCGCATGAGCCCGTCGGCGTACCTGCGCGGCCGCGGCGACGCCATCTTCTACACCCTGTCGTGGCTGTCGGCTTTGGAGCGCCGGGGTGTGCGCGTGGTCAACGGCTATCAGGCGTTCGAGAACGAGATCAGCAAGGCCGGGCAGCTGGCCATGCTCGACCTGCTGGGGGTGCCGTATCCCAAGGCGCGCGTCATCCACCGCGCCGAGCAGGCGCCCACCGCGGCCCGGGGGCTGCGCTGGCCCATCGCCGTAAAGCCCAACATCGGCGGCAGCGGCGCGGGCGTGCGCCGCTTCGACTCGCCCGAGGAGCTGCAGGCCGCCGTCGGCACGCTGGACCTGGGGATCGACAGCACCGCGCTGGTGCAGGAGTTCATCCCGCAGGAGGAAAGCCGCATTACCCGCGTGGAGGTGCTGGGCGGCAAGTACCTGTACGGCATCCGCATCTACACCCCCGGCAACTCGTTCGACCTGTGCCCCGCCGACGTCTGCCAGCGGGTGGACGGCGCCGCGCTCGACGCGCAGGTGTGCGCCGTGGACGCGCCCAGCCGCGGGCTGCGCGTGGAAGGCTACGAGCCGCCCCGCCCGGTGATCGAGGCGGTGGAGCGCATCATGGCCGAGGCGCGCATCGAGGTGGGCGGCATCGAGTACATGGTCGATGCGCGCGACGGGCAGCTGTACTACTACGACATCAACGCGCTCTCCAACTTCGTGGCCGACGCTCCCAACGTGATCGGCTTCGACCCGTTCGCGCGCCTGGCCGACTGGCTGGAGCGCGAGGCCGAGGCCGCCGAGGCGGCGCGTGCGAGGAAGGAGGCGGCGTGATGCGGTTCGGATACTGGCTTCCCGTCTTCGGCGGCTGGCTGCGCAACGTCGAGGACGAGCGGATGGAGGCGAGCTGGAGCTACGCCAAGCGGCTGGCGCAGCGCAGCGAGCAGATCGGCTTCGACCTGACGCTGGTCGCGGAGCTGAACCTGAACGACATCAAGGGGATGGACGCCCCGTCGCTGGACGCGTGGAGCACGGCGGCGGCGCTGGCGGCGGTGACGGAGCGGCTGGAGATCATGGTGGCGGTGCGCCCCACCTTTCACCTGCCCAGCCTGCTGGCCAAGCAGGCAGCCAACATCGACCGCATCAGCAGCGGGCGGCTGTCGCTGAACGTGGTGAGCTCGTGGTGGGCCACCGAGGCGAAGAAGTACGGGGTACAGTTCGACGAGCACGACGACCGCTACGCCCGCACCAGCGAGTGGCTGGACGTGGTGGATGGGATGTGGAAGCAGCCGCGCTTCAGCTACCAGGGCAAGTACTACTCGGTGGACGATGCCATCCTGGAGCCCAAGCCCGTGCAGCGCCCCCGGCCCACGATCTACGCCGGCGGCGAGAGCCCCGCGGCCAAGTCGCTGATCTCGTCCAAGTGCGACGCGTGGCTCACCCACGGCGACGAACCGGCGACCATCGCGAAGAAGGTGGCCGACCTGCGCTCGCGCCGCGAGGCGCTGGAGCTGCCGCCCATGTCGTTCGGCGCGGCGGGGTACGTGGTGGTCCGCTCCACGGAGGAGGAAGCGAAGCGCGAGGTGCAGCGCATAACCGACGTGCAGCAGAGCGCGCGCGGCTACGCCAACTACCAGGACTGGATCGGCAACACGCGATTGGAGCAGCGCGTGAGCCTGGAAGACTACTCCGTCTCCAACCGCGGCCTGAAGTCGGGGCTGGTGGGCACGCCCGAGCAGGTGGCCGAGCGCGTGCTGGAGTTCGAGCGCGCGGGGCTGGACCTGCTGCTGCTGCAGTTCTCACCGCAGCACGAGGAGATGGAGCGCTTCGCCGAAGAGGTGATTCCCCTGGTGCGCGGCGCCGGCGGCGGGCAGAGCCTGCAGGCCGTCGCCTGAACGGAGCGCCGGCCCATCACACGAATCCTAAGCGGCACGGGACCCCACGGGGTTCCGTGCCGTTCCGCTTTCTACCAGGCGCCGTCGCCGTAGCCGCCGCCCGCCCCGCGGTTGCCCCAGCGGTCGTCACGCCCCGAGGAGTGCCCGCCGCGCGGGGGATCGCCGTAGCCGCCCACCCGCGGGCGGTTGTCGATGCGGTTGCCGATGTTGTCGTCATCGTCCTCCGCACCCGCGCCCATGGCGCCGCCTTCCGGCGCGTTCAGGCGCACCACGTTCTGCGCCTTGAGGCCCTTGGGCTCTTCCAAAATGTCGAACTCCACGGGCTCACCCTGCTCCAGGGTCTTGAAGCCGCGCCCGGTGATGCCGCTGTGGTGGACGAACACGTCCGTTCCGTCATCGCGGGTTACGAAGCCGAAACCCTTTTCCTGGGAGAACCACTTTACTGTGCCTGATGCGTGTTCCATGGGACCGGTGGCCTGGGGTGGGGATTGCCGCGAGCGGGGCGTGTCCGTTCGCATGGATCGTTCCCCCCGCTGTCCAGCCGGGCACCCCGTTGGCGACACAGTTGCGCAGACACTCACCCGGCGCGCATTTACAGGTTTGTAACAGGTTGCGGGCCGCTCCGGACGCGCCACAGCCGTGCTGTCGCGTTCGGTCTGTGGCGCAAGCCGAAGGGGCG
>NZ_DATBNB010000905.1 GCF_036554565.1 Longimicrobium sp.
CGTAAACTTCAGCGCGTTGCCCACCAGGTTGCTGAACAATTGCAGCACGCGGCCGTAGTCCGCCGACACGGGGGGCAGGCCGTCCGGCGCGTGGCAGGAGAGCGAAACCCCACGCTCCCCGGCCAGCGGCCCGAACATCTCTTCCGCGGCGGAGGTCAGCACGCCGGGGACGATGGGGCGCCGCTGCATGGGCATTTGGCCGCTCTCGAAGGCCGCCACCTCCACCAGGTCCTGCACCAGCGCGTTCATCTGCTCGGCCGAGCGGCGGATGACGCCCACCTGCTTGCGGTCGCGGTCGTCCAGGCGCCCGCTGCCGAACTCGTCGAGCACCGTGGCCGCCAGCATCACCGCGTTGATGGGATTGCGCAGGTCGTGCGACACCACGGCCACCACCTCTTCGCGCGCGCGCACCGCCTGGCGCGCCTCCTGGTACAGCCGCGCGTTCTCCACGGCCAGCGCCGCGCGCCGGGCCACCTCTTCGGCCACGGCCAGGTCGGCGGCGTCGTACGGGGAGCCGCCCGTGCAGGCCAGCGAGATGGTGCCCAGCGTTTCGCCCTTGGCGCGGATGGGCACCACCATGGCGGAGGACAGGCCGAGCGCGACCAGCATCTCGCGGTGGCCCGTCGCGGTGCACATCCGGTCGAGCAGGCCCTCGTTCACGTCCGCCGCCAGCTCGGACCGGCCGGTACGCAGCGCCTGGACCACGGGATGGGTGGATGACTCCGGGTCTACCGGAAAGTGCCGGAGCATTCCACGCACCATCTCCTCGCGCGCGGGGTCGGCGTGCGCCACCCCCAGCGCCCGCGCCGATCCCCCGCCCTCGCGGACGTGGACGATGCAGTAGTCGGCCAGGGTGCCGGCGCAGACGCGGGCCACCTGCTGCACCACGTCGCGGTACTCCAGCGACGACGACAGCACCTCGCCCACCTCGGCCAGGAAGCGATCCGTCTCCTCGGCCCGGAGCGCCTCGGTGACATCCGTAAAGGTGAGGACGGCCGCCACGATCTCGCCGCCCGGGCCGTGCACGGGCGCGGAGCTGCACCGCAGCACGGCCTCGGCGCCGTCCTCGCGGTGGATGCGGAAGTCCTCGTCCACCACCGTTTCGCCGTCCAGGAGCGAGCGGGCCAGCGGATAGCTGACCGTGGCCACGGGGCGCCCGTCCGCGTCGAGTGCGCCGTAGCCCTCGGCGTAGTCCGCCAGGTTCACCCCGTGCGTGGGCGCGTGGCCCAGGATGGCCTCGGCCGCGGCGTTGTGGCGCACGATCCGGCCCTCGCGGGCCTCGGCGATCACCACGCCGCTGGGCATCTGCCCGATCACCGCCTCCAGGAACCCGCGCTCGCGCTCGGCGGCCTCGTGCGCGGCCTCCTCGCGGGCCAGGGCGCGCTGGCTTTCCTCGGCCCGCAGGCGCTCGCTGACGTCGCGCAGGATCCAGCGCAGCGCGGTGACGCCGCCCCCTCCGTCGTGCACGGCGGTGACGGTGCACGAAACGTCCACGGCTTCGGCGGTGCGCCGGGGGCGCAGGCGAACTTCCCAGTCGTCCACGCGGCCCAGCTGCACGGCCTGCAGCAGGCGCGAGCGGAAGTCGCGCCGGGCCTCGACGACCACGAACACGCCCAGCGGCTTTCCCGAAATGCGGGTGGGCGGCACGTTCAGCAGCGCCGAGGCCGCGAAGTTGGCCTCGCGGATGGCGCCCTCGGGGGTGGTGACCAGGTAGGCGTCGGGCGCCTGCTGAAAGAGCTCCAGGTAGCGGAGGCGCTCGGCTTCGACGTCGCCCTGGGCGGCGATCAGCTGCTCGTTCTGCACGCGGAGCTCTTCTTCGCCCACGTGCAGTTCCTCGATCAGCGTGAGCATCGTTTCCAGCGCCTCGTCCATCAGGGCGTCGGGCACCGCGCCCTCCCCGGACGCGCGGGCGCGGAGGTCGTCCAGGAGCCGCCGCGAGGCGCGGACCTGCCTGCCGGCCCATTCGTCGGGCCGCATGTCGCCGGCGTCGGGGCGGGCCATGCCTCAGCCCTCCTGCGCGGGACGCTCTTCCACCAGGATCACGGCACCGCGCGCATCCTGGGCCGCCGTGGCCAGGGGCGTGATGGTCACGTCGCAGGTGATGGCGCGGCCGCGGCGGTTCACCGCGTCGAGCATCAGCGTCTCTCCCTCGGAGCGCCCGTCCAGCACGGCGCGCATCACGCCCTTCAATCGTTCGACGGGAAGCCCGATGTCCAGGTGAAGAAAGGGCTGGTCCTGCACCTCGTCGGCCCGCAGCCCCCACAGCTGCCCCATCCTGTCGTTCCACAGCCGCACCAGCATCTCGCGGTCCAGCACCACCACGCCGGCGCGAAGGCTGGCGAGCACCGAGGCCAGGTACACGTTCGACTGCTCCAGCGCCTCGCTGCGGCGCTGCACCTCGTCGTTCAGCGTTTCCATCTCCTCGTTGGTCGACTGGAGCTCCTCGTTCAGCGTTTCCAGCTCCTCGTTGGTGCTCTGCAGCTCCTCGTTGGTGGTTTCCAGCTCCTCGATGGTGCTCTGCAGCTCCTCGTTGGTCGTTTCCAGCTCCTCGTTGGTGCTCTGCAGCTCCTCGGAGGCGGTTTCCAGCGCCTGGTTCGCGTGCTCCACCTCGGCCTGCAGGCGCGTGTGGCGGGTGACGTCGAGGAAGGAGACGGACACGCCCAGCGGCGCGGCGTCGGGGCTGCCCAGCGGGCACACCTGCACGTCGAAGCTGCGCGGGTCGCCGTCGGGCCCCGGCTGCTCGATGCCGCTCAGGTACACGGGGTGGCGCTCCGCCAGCACCTGCTCGATGCGGGACCTGAGCTCCACCGGCCGGTACGACACGCGCAGGTCCTGGAGGGGGCGCCCCAGGTCGGCGGCGCCCAGGGCGAACAGCTTTCGCGCGGCCTCGTTCGCGAGCAGCAGGTCGCCTCCGGGCCCCACCACCAGCTGGGCCGAGGGAAGGGCGTCCAGGGCCGCGTCGCGCAGCTCCAGCTGCTGGGCGGTGGAAGACGTGCGCTGCGGCCCCCCGCCGCCACGGCCCAGCATGAACAGCCGATCGCGGATGCCCGACGGAGCCCTGCGAAAGATGCGCGCGCCCAGGTGGGCCGGCGCGAACAGGCTGGCGTGGGCGCGGATCATCTCCGCCCGGCCCAGGAACAGCAGCCCCTCGGGCTCCAGGGCAAAGTGGAAGCGTGCCAGGATGCGTCCCTGCACCTCGGAGTTGAAGTACATCAGCACGTTGCGGCACACCAGCAGGTCCAGGTGCGACATGGGTGCGTCCTGGGCCAGGTCGTGCGGCCCGAAGATCACCTGGCGCCGCAGGTCGGTACGGAACGTCCACCGGCTGCCGGCCGGCTCGAAGTACCTGTCTCGGAACCCCTCCGGAAGCCCTTCCAGGTCCTTGTCGGCGTACACGGCGTGCCGGGCCTCGGCCAGCGCCTCGCTGTCCAGGTCGGTGGCGTACACCTTCACCTGGTGGCGGAAGGCTTCGATGCCCATGGCTTCGGCCAGCAGCATCACCAGCGTGTACGTTTCCTGGCCGGTGGCGCACCCCGCGCTCCAGACGCGGATGGGCTGCCCTCCCTGCTTGCGCTCCAGCAGCGCGGGAACGAAGTCGTCGCGAAGCGCGGCCCAGGCCTCTTCGTCGCGGAAGAACGAGGTGACGTTGATGAGGATGGTGTTGAACAGCGCGTCGAACTCGCCCGGGTGAACCTCCAGGTAGTCGCGGTACGCCGGATAACCCTGCACCCCCACGGTCTGCATGCGCTTTTCCACACGCCGCCGCAGGGTACTGCGCTTGTACCCGGAAAAGTCGAAGCTCCGCATCTCCCGCAGGAACACCAGCAGTTCCTCGAACTCGGGGTTCGCCGGGGGCGCCGTGGCCGTCATCCGTGCGGGTGGTTGAAGTTGTGGACCAGGGCCACGAGGCGCGGGGCGATTGCGGCCAGGGGGAGCACTTCGTCCACTCCCCCGGCCAGCGAGGCGGCGCCGGGCATCCCGTATTCCTCGGACGTACCCTGGTCCTGTGCCAGCACCGTGCCGCCGCCGCGCCGAACCTGCACGCTGCCGACGGCGCCGTCCTGGCCGCGACCCGTGAGCACCACGGCGATCACCGGCTCGCCGGCCGTGGACAGCGAATGGAGGAGCACGTCGGCGGAAGGCCGCGAAAACGCCACCGGCGGCGCGTCGGTCAGCGCCAGCGTGCGGGCAGCCGTGATCTCCAGGTGGCGCCCGGGCGGAGCCACGTACACGTGCCCGGCCGCCAGCGTGGCGCCGGAGACGGCCTCGCGAACGCACAGCGGCGTGCGCTCATCCAGGATGTGCGCGAGCTGGCTGGCGCGCGCCGGCTCCAGGTGCTGAAGCACCAGCACCGCCGCGGAAAAGTCCGCCGGGAGCCCGCCCAGCACCTCGCTGAACGCCTGCAGGCCTCCCATCGACGCAACCAGCGCGACTACCGGAACCCGGGGCGGGGGGTGGGTCATGCCTGGTCTGCCGGCGAGGGGGAGGCTTCGCAATGACCGAAAACGTGCGGATTCGGACTGCGCGGATCGGGCGAGCGGGCGCATGCTGGCCGGGACGGGTATGATGGCAAGGTGCGCCGCGGCGTACCAGATGTCAACCTGGGGCACGGGCGCGGGATCGCCGCACGGCTCTTGCGGTTCCCGGTGGGCAAGCGGGCGCGGCGCCGCGAGTTGCTGGCGAAGAGCTTCAAGGGGAACAGCGGGTGGCTGAACGCGACATCGTGGTGATCGGGGCATCGGCGGGCGGGGTGGAGGCGGTGGCGGCCCTGGCGGGCGCGCTGCCGCGGGACCTTGCCGCGGCGGTGTTCGTGGTGGTGCACTTTCCCGCGCATGCCACCAGCGTGCTGCCGCGCATCATCTCGCGGCGTGGCGGGTTGCGGGCCGAGCACGCGGTGGACGGCGCACCCATCGAGCCAGGATGTGTGTACGTAGCCCCGCCCGACCGCCACCTGTTGGTGGAGCACGGGCACATGCGGCTGGTGCGCGGCCCGCGCGAGAACAACGCCCGCCCGGCCATCGACCCCTTGTTCCGCAGCGCGGCGCGCGCGTACGGTGCCCGGGTGATCGGCGTGGTGCTCACCGGCAACCTGGACGACGGCACGGCGGGGCTGATGTCCATCCGGTCGGCGGGCGGGCTGGCGGTGGTTCAGAGCCCCGACGACGCGCTGTACGCGGGGATGCCCGCCAGCGCCATCGCCAACGTCGACGTACAGCATGTGCTGCCGCTGCCGGGCATCGCGGCGCTGCTCGCCGCGCGGGTGGGGGAGGCGGTACCGGACCAGGAGGAGGGCGACGTGGCGCGGAAGCAGGCGGACGAGGTGGGGATCTCGGAGATGCGGCGCGAGAGCATCGAGGCCGAGCGGGCGGGCGCGCCGTCGGGGTTCGCCTGCCCCGAGTGCAACGGGGTGCTGTGGGAAAGTGCCGACGAGAGCCTGCCGCGGTTCCGCTGCCGGGTGGGCCACGCGTACTCCATCGAAAGCCTGCTGGCGGGCCAGGGCACCGCGCTGGACGCGGCGCTCTGGGCCGCCTACCGCGCCCTGGAAGAGCGTGCGGCGCTCACCGAGCGGATGGCGGAGCGGATGCGCGAGCGGGGACAGTCCCGGCTGGCGGACCGCTTCGCGGAGCAGACCACCGAAACCCGCGTCCGCGCGGACCTCATCCGCCGCGTGCTGCTGACGGCGCCGGAAGAGATTCCCTTCGTGGAGCCGGAGCCCGAGCCCGAGCGCAGCGCGTCGGACTGAAGGGGAAACCTCACCGCCGGGGTCATCTCATCCTGAGCCCCAGGCGCACCACACCTGCACGCAGACCATCCGTCGCGGGCCGAAGGATCCAGCCGCGGACACGTAC
>NZ_DATBNB010000906.1 GCF_036554565.1 Longimicrobium sp.
GCAGGCGGTGTCCAGCTGCATCGACGGGCCGTGCACGCCCAGCAGGTACGACAGGCGCCCGGCCGCCAGGCTGCGCAGCACGCTCAGCCCGCGATAGGTGTCGATGTGCTCCGGGTCGTCGCGGTAGTACCGCTGCTGCGCGTACTCGTCCAGGAACAGCCCCGTGAACACGCCCGTCTGGGTCCCCGCCAGCCCGGGAGGCGAGATCCCGGCGTGCTCCAGCGCCTCCCAGCTCACCTCCAGCAGCAGCCGGTGCTGCGGGTCCAGGTTGGCGGCCTCGCGCGGGGCGATCCCGAAGAACCGCGGATCGAACCCGTCGATGCCGCCCAGGAACCCGCCCTGGCGCGTGTACATCTTCCCGGGCGCCTCGGGGTCGGGGTCGTAGAAGGCGCCCGCGTCCCAGCGCTCCGCCGGCACCTCGCCGATGGCGTCGCGCCCCTCGCGCAGCAGCCGCCAGAACGCGTCCGGCCCATCCGCCCCGCCCGGAAAGCGGCATCCCACGCCGACGACGGCGATCGGCTCCGTGCGCGCCGCCTCGAGCGCGCCGATCTTCGTCTGCAGCCGCCGCAGCTCCAGCAGCGCGTCGGCCAGCACGGCGCGGGCGTCGGGCTCGGCCGGCCGCCCGTTCATCGGGCGCTCCCCTGGTGCAGGGTGGCGAGCTCCCGCGCCAGCAGGCCGGCCAACTCGCCCTCGGAAAGCGCATCCAGGGCGGCCCGGTCCTCGTCCGGAGACGGGGACGGGGACGGAGACGGAGGCGGCGCGGGGGTGCCCGCGGCGGCGGCGGAAACGCCCACCTCCGACGCCAGGAAGCGCGCCAGGTGGCCCAGGGTGGGATGGCTCCAGGCCAGCGTCACGGGAAGCGAAAGGCCCAGCCACTCGCCCAGCCCCGCGGCCAGGAGCACCGCGCGCGGCGAATCCAGCCCGTACTCGCGCAGCGGCACGTCGGCCGACAGGGCACCCTGGATCCCCAGGTGCGCACGCAGCCACGACTCCAGCCAGTCCAGGATGGCCGCGGCGGAGACGGCGGGCCGCGGCGTGCCCCGCGCGGCGACGGAGTGCTCCTCCCTCAGCACCCGCTTCAGGACCTTTCCCGTGGGGCTGCGTGGGACCGAGGCCACCAGGCGAACGCGCGCGGGCACCTTCACCGGCGCCAGGTGCGCGCGGCAAAAGGCCAGGAGCTCTTCTTCCCTCACCTCGCTCCCGGGGCGCGGCACCACGTCGGCCTGCACCTGCTCTCCCAGCACCGCCGCGGGCACCCCGTACACCGCCGCCTCGGCCACCGCGGGGTGCCGGTGCAGTACGTTCTCCACCTCCGCCGGATACACGTTGCTCCCCCCCACGTCCACCAGGTCCTTCAGCCGGTCCTCGACGTAGAAGTAGCCCTCGTCGTCCATCCGGCCGATGTCGCCGGTGTGCAGCCACCCCCCGCGGATCACCTGCGCCGTCTCTTCCGGACGCCGCCAGTAGCCCAGCATCACGTTGGGGCCGCGCACCACGATCTCCCCCGCCTCCCCGGGCGGCACCTCGCGCCCGTCCTCCACGGAGACCACCCGCATCTCCACCCCCTCCACGGGCGTGCCGATGGAGCCGGGACGGTACCGGTGCGAGTGGTTGTAGCTGGCGAAGGGAGAGGTTTCCGTCAGGCCGTACCCCTGGTGCACGGGGCGGCCGAACTTTTCCCGCCAGCGCAGCTCGGTGGCCAGGGGAAGGATGGCCGCGGCGGAGAAGAAGTAGCGCACCGGTCGCAGCTCGTCGGGGGTGGCGCGCTCGGCCAGGAGCTGAAAGGTGGCGGGAACCCCGAAGAACATGGTGACCCCGTCGCGCGCGATCGAACGCAGCACCGGCTCCACCTCGAAGCGGCGGTGCAGCACCGCCGTGGCGCCGGATTGCAGTGCCGCGTTCAGCACGGCGTTCTGCCCGAAGCAGTGGTAGAGCGGAAGGAACAGGAGCATGCGGTCATCGGGGCCGATGCCCAGGTGGCGCTGCTTGGCCCGCGCGTTGAAGACCACGTTGGCATGCGACAGGGTGGCGCCGCGCGGCGTACCCGTGGTCCCGGAGGTGTACACGATCGCGGCGGGCGCGTCGGGCGGCAGGTGCACCGCGCGCGCGTCCGCCGGGGCGGCCGCCAGCAGCGCGGCGAACGACGGGGCACCCGCCTCATCCTCGCCCGCCACCATCACCGCCTCCAGCGCGGGAAGGCGATCGCGGGGAACCAGGGGGAGGAGCGCGGCGGTGGTCACCAGCACCCGCGCCCCGCTGTCGGCCAGGATGAAGGCCGCCTCCTCACCGCGGAGCGAGGCGTTCAGCGACACCGCCACGGCGCCCGCCTTCAGGGCGCCCAAGTAGGCGAACACCCACTCGGGAAGGTTGGGAAGCCAGATGGCTACCCGGTCGCCGGGCCCGATCCCCAGCCGCGCCAGCGCCGCGGCCGCGCGGCTGGCCTGCGCGTCGAGCGCGGCGTAGCTCCACGCGTCCCCTTCGAAGAGGAGCGCCGGGCGCTCGGGGTGCTCCGCGGCACCCCGCTCCACGTGCCGGGCCAGGTTCATGGCGTGCATGCGCGTCCGCCGCGGCGCTAGAAGGCGTCCGCGCCCGCCAGGGCGGGGCCGGAGGCGGGAGTGCGTCCCGCGTGGGCGGCCAGGCGCTCCAGCGTGTCGCCCACGGCCTCGGCCAGCCTCCCCCCGCGGGCGATGTCGCCGGCCAGCCGCGCGATGTGCTCGTCCAGCGCCTGCTCGTCGTCGTTCCACACGTACGGGCGCCGGGCCGAGGGCGGGCGCCCCACCACCTCGCGAACCGCCTCGTACAGACGCGCGCCGGGGGCCGAAAGGCAGGCGCGGGCGTCGTAGTGCCCCCTGGCCTCGTGCGTGCGCAGGTCCACCGCCTGCACCCCGAACATCAGCGACACCGCCATGTACTGGTGAAAGAGCTCCAGCGACTGCCGCGTGAGGTTCGCCGAGCCGAAGCCCATGCTGTTGATGTTCTGGTTGAACTGCTCGGCGTGCGTGGGAAAGCGGTCGGCCAGGCTGTTTCCGTAGAAGGAGAGCAGCGGCATGATGGAGTTGCCCGTCAGCTGCAGCGCCTTCAGCCCCATGTTCACCTTGCGGTCGGGGTTCCCCACCAGCGAGGCCGGCAGCCCGTGGCTGAACTCCGGCGACACCAGCAGCGCGATCTGGGTGTCCAGGTGCTTGGCCTGCAGCCCCATGTAGTAGCGCAGCTGGTCCATCGCGATGCCGATGTGCTCCCCCAGGAAGTTGCCGCAGTGGTAGATGGCGGCGTTCTCCACGTCCACCAGCGGGTTGTCGGTCACCGCGTTCATCTCCACCTCCACCTCGTGGCCGATCCGCGCGATCCCGTCCACGATGGGCCCCAGATACTGCGGCAGGCAGCGCAAGGAGTAGCGGTCCTGGATGAGCGACTGGTGGCGGTGGTCGTGCTGGCCGCGCATCTCGTCGCGAACCAGGTGCGACCCGGCCAGCAGGTGCAGCATCTCCGCGGCCGCCCAGCGCTGCCCGGCGTGCGGCTTGTGTCGGTGGATGAAGGGGTGGAACGACTGGTTGGTGGCCATCAGCCCCTGGCAGAACAGCCCGTGCGCCCCCAGGGTCAGCGCCAACATCAGGCGGGCGTCGTACACGCAGTTCGCCGCGATCGCCGACATGGCCGAGGTGCCGTTCATGATGGCCAGCCCCTCCTTGGGGTTCAGCCGCAGCCGCGGCAGCCCCATCCGCTCCAGCGCCGCCACCGCGCCCATCTCTTCGCCGCGGAAGTCCACCCGGAACGAGTCGTCCACCCCGGCCAGCGAGCCCGCCAGGTACCCCAGCGGCACCAGGTCGCCGCTGGCGCCGATGGAGCCCAGGCTGTGCACGCGCGGGGTGACGCCCGCGTTCAGAAAGGCCAGCATCCGCTCGATCAATTCCAGGCGGATCCCCGACACCCCGTGCAGCAGCACGTTGGCGCGCAGCAGCATGCACGCGCGCACGTCGTCCAGCGGCAGCGGGCGGCCCGCCCCCGTCTTGTGGGTCCAGGGAAGGTTGTTCTGCAGCGCGGTCGCGTCTTCCCTGCGGATCACCACGTTCGACATCCCGCCGAACCCGGTGGTCACGCCGTAGATGGGCTCGTCCGCCTCCACGGCGGCCATCACGTACCCGGCCGAGGCGCGCACGGCGTCCAGCACCTTCTCCTCGTGGGTGAGCCTGACCGGGGCGCCCCCCCGCGCCACGCGCGCCACCACGTCGATCGTCAGGCTGCCGCCCCGCACGATGACGGGCTCCATGGGCGGCGAGGCGGCCACGCTCATTGCGCCGGGGAGAGAAACAGAGCTGTTCATGGGCGCGTCTATCGATGAGGCGTAAGGGAAGGCGAAGCGGGGAAGAACAGCACGGTGTTCCACTGCGCAGCGGGGAGGATGACTGCTCCCCGTTACGGTATCACTATCGTAATACCTTTAGCGACGAATAGCAACATATTTTTTGTGCTTTTTTCAACCCCCCTCCTGGCACGCAGTTAGGAAAATGCTGCGTCGCCCGGGGGTGCGGAGTGAACACGGCCAAGCCTCTTTGCGACAGCAAAGGGGCATTGGACGCACGGATGCGGGGCCGGTTCGGCCCCGCCGGCGGGGAGGTCAGCCGCGGCGCAGCAGGCCGCGGGCAAGGCAAAGGAGGGCGGCGCCGATCATCGCGGCGCCGTAGCGGTCGGGCGGGGTCCGGGCAAGCAGGTGTGCGGCGTGCCAGAGCACGCCCGAAAGGAGAAGGCCGCTCCCCGCCGCCACCCAGGCGAGGCCGTGGATGCGGCCTTCCAGCCGGCGCAGCACGCGCTCGCCCTCGGGGGTGGGGGCGTTGCGGATGATCAATCCCCCCTGCTGCGCCTGGCTCAGGACGTCGTCCAGCAGGCGCGGAAGGCGCGCCAGGCGGCCGAAGTGCACGGACTCCTGCATCCACCCCTGCGCGTTGTGCTGCAGCTCTTCCTTGAGCAGGTGGCGGGTGACGGGAACGATCTCGCCGCCGGGGTTGAAGTGAGGGTCCAGGCGGGCGATGATCCCCGCCACCACGCCCATGGCGCGGGCCACGAACAGCAGTTCCGACTGGAACTGCAGCGGCGCCTCGCGCATGAGCGACTGGTACTCGCGCACCAGCTGCTCGCCCGTGCCCGCCTCCTCCAGCTTCAGGTCGCCCAGCAGCCCCAGGAAGGTTCCCCAGTAGCGGTCCAGCTGGATCTGGAGGACCGCCTCCATGCGCGAAAGGTCCGCGCCGGGGAGAACGGTTCCCGCGTCCAGGTAGGCACGCAGGACGCGGCGAGCGTCGCGCGTTCCCAGGCCAATGGCGTAGTCGCGCAGCGGCCGGCGCAGGCGCTCCGGGATTTCCACCACCATCCCGAAGTCCACGAACACCACCTGGAAGGGGCAGCCGTCGGGTTCCGCGCCCCCCTCCCCCGCGGGGACGGCGTGCGGAAGCGGGCGGATGAAGATGTTTCCCGGGTGCGGGTCCGCGTGGACGAAGTGGGTGACGAAGAACTGCTGCAGGTAGAGCGCGAACACCTTCCGCGCCACCGCGGCCCGGCTGATCCCCGCCGCCTCCAGCCGGTGGAAGTCGTCCAGGCGGATGTAGCTCACCTCTTCCAGCGTGAGCACGTGCCGGGCGGAGTAGTCCCAGTACACGGCGGGGACGTGCACCTGCGGGTCCGCGGCGAACTCGTGGCCGAAGCGCTCGATGTTCCGCCCCTCCAGCGCCAGGTCCACCTCCTTGCGGCTGACGGTGGCGAACTCGGTGAAGAGAACGTCCAGGTCCACGCGCTGGCGCACCACCTTCAGGTGGCGCAGCCGCCGCACGGCCTTGGCCATCACCTCGATGTCGAGCTCCAGCTGGTCCTCCACCCCCGGCCGGAGCACCTTCACCGCGACGACGCTCCCGGACGGGAGCCGTGCCCGGTGCACCTGCGCCAGCGAGGCGGAGCCGATCGCCTCCGGCGAGAACCAGGGAAACACTTCCCCCACCGGCCGCCCGAAGTCCGCCTCGATCTGCCCGGTGATCGCCTCCAGGGGGACAGGGGGAACCTGGTCGCGCAGGCTGGCCAGCTCTTCCGTCAGCTGCGGCGGAAGGATGTCCACCCGGGTGCTGAGGAACTGGCCCAGCTTGATCCAGAGCCCGCCCAGCTCCACCGCCATCTCGCGGTACTCGGCGGCCAGCCGCTGCCACCGCGGGAGCCCGGGAGCGCGGAAGCGCCGCAGGAACGGAAGGGTCAGCAGCATCTCCGAAACCACGACCTCGCGCACCACGGTGCGAAAGAACCGCTGGATGCGGCGGCGCCGCTCGCGCAGCGGCACCGAGCGCGCGGGGCGCATCACCCGCACCGCCGAAGGAGTTGAATGATCTGTGGCCGAAGAGGAGTGTGCACGCGCGGTCGGCATGGGAAAGGGAAGGTGCAGGTGGAAGCCGCCAGGTGTCGCTCCCGGGGTCTGGAGCGTACTCCCCGCCGCGCCGCGAGCATCGCGCGGGAACGACGGAAAAGGAATGCGGAAGCGAAGCGGCGAGCAGGCCTCCCGATGATGCGCCGCTCCCCCCCCGGGTGTCAATGGAGTCGTTCCGTCCGCCCGCTCGGAAGGGAGGCTTCCGCGGCCGTCCGGGGGAGTTCCGGGCCTGGGCGCGAAGGAGGGCCCAGCGTCGGGCAT
>NZ_DATBNB010000907.1 GCF_036554565.1 Longimicrobium sp.
GCAGCTCGGCGATGACGCCCTTCTCCGACTGCCACTGCGCCTTCATCCCCGACGAGCGCTCGCGCAGCTCGGCCAGCTCCTGCTCCAGCCGCTGCAGCCGGTCGCGCGACTCGGCGTCGCTCTCGCGCCCCAGGGCCTGCCGCTCGATCTCCAGCTGCATGATGCGGCGCTCCACCTCGTCGATCTCCTGCGGCAGCGAGTCGATTTCGATGCGCAGCCGGCTGGCGGCCTCGTCGATCAGGTCGATGGCCTTGTCGGGCAGGAACCGGTCGCCGATGTACCGGTTGGAAAGCGTCGCCGCCGCCACGATGGCCGGGTCGGTGATGCGCACCCCGTGGTGCACCTCGTAGCGCTCCTTGAGGCCGCGCAGGATGGCGATGGTGTCCTCGACCGACGGCTCGCCCACGAACACCGGCTGGAAGCGCCGCTCCAGCGCCGCGTCCTTTTCGATGTACTGGCGGTACTCGTCCAGCGTCGTCGCGCCGACGACGCGCAGCTCGCCGCGGGCCAGCGCCGGCTTCAGCATGTTGCCGGCGTCGGGCGAGCCCTCGGTCTTGCCCGCGCCCACGATGGTGTGAAGCTCGTCGATGAAGACGATGAACTTGCCCTGCGAATCGCTCAATTCCTTGAGCACGGCCTTCAGGCGCTCCTCGAACTCGCCGCGGAACTTGGCGCCCGCCAGCATGGCGCTGATGTCGAGCGAGATCAGCGTCTTGTCGCGCAGTCCCTCGGGCACGTCGCCGTTCACGATGCGCTGCGCTAATCCCTCGACGATGGCCGTCTTCCCCACGCCCGGCTCGCCGATGAGCACCGGGTTGTTCTTGGTGCGGCGGCTGAGCACCTGCACCACGCGGCGGATCTCCTCGTCGCGCCCGATCACCGGGTCCAGCTTGCCGCGGCGCGCGCGCTCGGTGAGGTCGGTGCTGAAGCGCTGCAGCGCCTGGTACTTGTCCTCCGGGCTCTGGTCCGTCACCCGGTGCGAACCGCGCACCTGCTCCAGCGCCTGCCGCAGCGCGTCGGCCCCGGCACCCTGCGCCTTGAGCAGGTCGCGCGTGCTGAAGCCCTTGTCGGCCAGGCCCAGCAGCAGGTGCTCGGTGCTCACGTACTCGTCGCCCAGCGTGCGGGCCTCGTCCTCGGCGCGGTCCAGCGCCTCGTTCAGCTCGCGCGAAATGGTGGGCTGCGAGCCGCCCGACTGCCTGGGCAGCCGCGCGGAGGCGGCGTCGACCTCGCTCCGCAGCCGGGTGACGTTCACGCCCACCTTCTGCAGGATGGGCACGACGATGCCCTCCGCCTGCGCGATCAGCGCCGACAGCAGGTGAAGGTCCTCGATGGACGGGTTGCCTGCCTTGCGCGCCTCGTTCGCGGCGGACTGAAGGGCCTCTGTCGATTTGACAGTCAGCCGGTCGAAGTTGATCATGGGCTCCTAACTTCTCTGGTCATCACGATTTATGAGTAGCCCAGCCGCACTCCTATGAGATGCCGCCGCCGGGCCTTGCTGACTGTGGAAAAGACAAGAAGCATGCCCTGTCCAGACTGCCATCCCGTCAGTCCCCGGCAGGGTTTTTCGCCAGAAGCAGCAGCCCCGCCGATCGCTCCTGATCGGCGGGGCCGCTGTCATCGCGCTCCGTACTGCGGCCGCGGCGGCGGCTCGTCCGGGAAATAGTCCAGGTACATTTCATCGTCTCTCGCGGCGTCCAGAAACGCATCCGCGATCTCGTGCAGATGGTCGGTATGTCCGTGGGCCTGTCCTTCACGCCAGATCTCGCGAGCCAGAGCGACGTTGTCCGCAAGCTTGTCATAGAGGGGTGTGCCACGAAGAGCCTCCAGCCCCTCCTCCGCGGCCGCCCACTCCACCTCCGGCCCCCCCCAATAGAGCGGCCGGGGATAGTTCCAACTGCACCATCCAACCAACCGGCTCAGATAGGAATTCGCCTTCTTCCAGTGCTCACCCGCGTAGCTGTTCGCGGGGTCGGCCAGAAACGCCATCTCTGCCGGAACGAGTCGCGAGTACTCCATCACTTTCATGGCGCACACCTCTGTTCTAGCATCGTCAGCACGGTAGCTGGTGACGTTGAACGTTCGCCGGAAATCTCGTCCACCAGCAGCAGGCGAAACAGGGGATCGAGCCTGTTGTCCGCGAAAAGCAAGTCGAATTCCCCGTCTCGCAGATCTGCGACCACCACCTCCTGCGAGCCGCGACGACCAGAGTTCGCGATTTCCTTCCGGGCTGCCCCGATACGATCGACATCCACCCGATACACTACAGGATAGAACAGTTCGAGGCCAATGTCCAAGCAGACGGCGTTCAGGCGGGCAGCCACTGCCCCAGCGACGACGCCTGCGTCCCTCTTGGAGCCAAGGCCGGTCACCAAACCAGCTCGTCCACCGCGAACGTAGTGGTTATACGGATCGCGGTGGCGCCACGCGTCCATCAGCTCGCCGTAGATGTTGTGCGGGTTGGACGACCGCGGAGTCACCGGAGGCGGCAGGAAGCTCTCCGCCAGCCACGCGTAGTGCACGCCGCCGTAGAAGTAGTGGTTCAGGATCCAGGCGAGCACCGGGATGGTGCCGTAGTAGTACGTAGGCACTCTCAAGGCGACTCGCTACAAGTGAACGACGTAGACGGCGCCCAACGTGAACCGGCCCGCTCCCCACGACAAGGGGCGCGGGCCTGTGCGGGTCATCTACGTACCACCTGTGTCGGGGGAGGTGTGCCCAGCGTGAGCTTTGCGCCATGGTGCGGCAACCCGCGGCTCCCGCCGCAGGGAAACAGAGCGGCGCCCCGAACCATCCGGGGCGCCGCTCTTCATCACGCGTGGAGCCTGGGCAGCTTCACGGCCCCAGCAGGATGGCGTTCACGTACAGCGGGTGCGTGGAGCGCCAGAACAGGCGGAAGAGCGGGTCGTCGGCGAACAGCACCACGCTTCCCTGCCCCATGCGCCGCGTGACCACCCACGCGCCCTCCTCCAGGCGCCGCACGTTCTCGGGGCTGATGACGCCCGAGATGCGCGTCAGCCGGGCCGGGAAGTAGGCGACGGTCTCTACGTTCTCGGCCGGCTCGAAGACCAGCGTCCCCGAATGCAGGGCGAAGGTTTCGCCCGGGCGCCCGTCCAGCCCCGCGCCGAACGCCAGCGGGTGCGCCGGGTCCAGCCGCACGGGGAAGATGGCGCCGGGCACCTCCTGGCGCCATTCGCGGCGCTGGCGCTCTTCGCGGCCCTCCAGGAAGCGCGACGCGCCACCGCGGGTGCTGTCCGGCCCCACCCGGTCGCGCACCTTGATGTCGGCCATGCCCGCCGCCACCTCGGCGCCGCCGGCCACCGCCACCAGGCGGCCCCCGTTCTGGATCCACGTCTTCAGCGTCTCCTCGGCGCCGCGGACGGCGCGCGGCGACGCGTCGGGGAGGACGAGGACGTCGTACTCCGACAGGTCCAGCGACGCCAGCTCGCTGCCCAGCACGGCATCGAACGGCATCCCCATCTCCTGCTCCAGGAAGAACCAGTGCGCGCCGAACGAGGTGGCCCCCACGCCCTCACCGCCGATCACCGCCACGCGCGGCAGCTTGCGGCCGATCACGTTCTCGCTGCCCAGGTCGATGCCGCTTTCCGCGAGGCCGGAGGCGATCGGCACGGCCATGCGGCCCAGCCCCGCCCGGGTAAGCCGCGCCTGCACCGAGTCGCCGCGCGCCGGGATGAACCACGTGCCCGCCGGCCAGCGCCGCCCCGCGTAGGTGGACGGCTTGGTGACCACGCTCGCCCGCCCGCCAGCCGCCAGGAAGCGTACCATCGGCCCCGCGGCGGCACCGCCGGGCGCCACCAGCCACCCGTAGCCGGCCGCGGGCACCTGCGCCGTCGTGGCCTCGCCCGCGGGGGCGGGCACCGCGGCCCATCCGCCGCCGCCCGCGCCGGCCGGGGCGCGGAAGGCCGCCACCCCGTACGCGTACGGCAGCGACCAGGCGCTCACGTCGTACGAGTACTCGGCGCGCAGCTCCGTCTCAGGCTGCAGCAGGGTGATGGCCAGGCGCCCCATGGGCTGGCGGGCGCGCACGCGGTACGTGCCCGCCGGGAACTGCGTGCGGTCGGTGAAGCCGGGGAACGGGTCGGCGCCCGCCGAGAAACCCGCCGTGGCGCGCTCCACCTCGATCCCCTGGCGGCGCAGGTGGCCGACCATCGACTCCACGCGCGTGGGGTCGTCGCCCGGCACCAGCAGGAAGTCGCGCTCGCCGCGGCCGGCACCGCGCTGGCCCTCGGCGTAGTCCAGCAGCAGCCGGCTCTTGCCGGTCGCCGCCGTGCGCAGCGTGGCCTGGCTGGCGGCGCGATGGTGCTGGGCGCGGTCGTGAAGCGTCAGCGTGTCGCCGGACTCCTGCTGGATGGCCAGCCCCGCCGCGCCGTGCCCCGCCTGCTCGTACGTCATCCCCACGGCGCCGGTCAGGCTGGGCCACGAGTCGCCGTAGCCGGGGTAGAACAGGTCGAACGCCTCGCCGGTGTAGTAGGCCCATCCCTGCGCATCGAACGCCCGCGCGTTCCCCTGCCCGAAGCGGCGCCCCCACTCCAGGATGTGCTCCGGGTAGATGGGGTTGATGGGCGCTGCCGCGGGAAAGAAGAAGTACGACGAGTTGTAGTACATCTCGTGGAAGTCTACGTGCACCTGCGGGTTGTACTGGAACCACGTGGCCAGCCGGGCCCTGGTTTCCGGCTGCGTGGCCCACGACCAGTCGCGGTTCAGGTCGAATAGGTAGTGGTTGAAGCGCCCCCCGGGCCACGGCTCCCGGTGCTCACGCGCCTGCGGGTTCACGTTGGGCCGCGCGCCGGAGACGGATTGGAACCACTGCACGTAGCGGTCGCGACCGTCCGGGTTGGCGACGGGGTCGATGATGACCACCAGCGAATCGAGGGCGCCGCGCACCTCGGGCGCGCCGCGGGCCAGGTCCCACGCCGTGTACAGCGCCGCCTCACTGGACGAGGTCTCGTTGCCGTGCACGCCGTAGCTGAAGTAGACCACGGCCGGATTGGTGGCGGCGATCTGGGCGGCGCGCTGGGCCGACGTTTCGGGCCGGGTGAGCTCCGCATTGGCGGCCAGGATGCGCGGCAGCGCCTGCAGGTTCTGCGGCGAGGCGATCACCAGCTGGAACAGCTCGCGGCCTTCCGGTGTCCTGCCGTAGGGCCGATAGTCCACCAGCTCCGAGGCCTGGGCCAGCGCCTGCGAGTAGCGCTGCACCCCGGCGTAGGGCGTGAACCGCTCGCCCAGCTGATGGCCCAGCACCTCGGCGGGCGACGGGGGCGCCTGCTGGGCGGCGAGCGCCTGCGCGGCCACCAGTGCCGCGAACACGGCGGGGAGCGCCCGCGTGCGTGTGGATGAACGTGCCATTCGTTCGCGTGGCATGTGGTTCCGGGTGAGGATACGTCTGTTCGGTCCGAAGCTACGGGCCGTGCAAGGGCCGCGCAACGCGCACGGGTTGACACGCCCGTGCGGCGCCGGTAGCCTCACCCCGCGGGTGCCCGGCGGGTCGGCAAGGACTGGAATCGACACGAGGTGTGGCGTGCTACCCGCAAACCATGCAAGAGGTTACGCGTTGATGGCGAAAGTGGATCGTCACGTCTGGGCGCCCGTTTTCCTGGTGTTGTCGCTCGCCGCCTGCCGAGGCGACACGAAGCCGTCGGACGTGATGGCGCGCGAGAAGTTCGTGGCCGCCAACGTGGCCGTGCGCACTCTTCCCGCGAACGCCACGGATGCCGACCGCGCCGCCGCGCTCAAGAAGCAGCGGGTGACCGAAAAGCAGATGCAGGCATGGGTGAACGCCCATGCGCGCGACGCGGAGACGCTGTCCATCACCTGGGAAGAGATCGCCAAGAAGGTGGACAGCCTCACCACCCATCGCCCCGGTTCGACGCCCGATTCCGCGGGCGGGGGCCCCCCGCCCTCCCTGGGCGGACCTCCGACGATCGCGCCGCAGTCCGTCCGGCCTGCGGTCCGGCCGCGCAAGGACAGCCTGGCCAACATCGCCCCCGGGGCACGGCGTCCCGGGTTCCCCCGGCCCGGCGGCCCGCCCCTGCGCCGCCCGCCCAGCGAACAGGTCCAGCGTATCCCGCCGCCCTCGGCCCTTCCGCAGGATCCGAGGATCGCGCCCGTGCAGGCCCCCGTCGCCCCGGCCCGCCCGGCGAAGCCGCCCCGATGAGCGACACCAGCCCGGAAGCAGCCGCCATCCAGGCAGCAATCCATCGCGGCATGACAGGCGAGCAACGGCTCGCCCTCGCAGTGGAGATGAGCCTGTTCGCGCGCGAACTCGCAACTGCCCGCCTGCGCCAGCAACACCCTGACTGGTCAGAGTGGGAGTTCAAACGCGAGCTCCTGCGCTATGCTTTCAGGGGCCAACCGCTTCCGCCTCCGTTGCAGTGACACCCGGAGATCTATTCCGCCGCGTTCTTGCCGCCCTCGATGCGAGTGGGATTCCGCACATGCTCACGGGCTCATTCGCCAGTTCGTACCATGGCGCACCGCGCGCAACTCAGGACATCGATCTCGTAATCTCCCCGACCGCCGAGCAGGTACGTTCGTTTGTGAAGCTCCTCCCGAAAGCGGAATACTATGTAAGTGAAACCGCTGCGATGGAAGCAATCCAGAGCCAAGGCAAGTTCAACGTGATTGACCTCGCGAGCGGGTGGAAGATCGATCTGATCGTGTGCAAGTCTCGGGCGTTCAGTCGTGAAGAGTTTC
>NZ_DATBNB010000908.1 GCF_036554565.1 Longimicrobium sp.
GCAGTTCTCCGCGCCCTCCGCGCCTCCGCGTGAAACCCGTCAGCTGGCCGGGCACTCGCCCGAGGGCCGGGCGATCTGCCGCCCCGAAGGCTCCGGCAGCCCGAAGTTGGGCGACCCGTCGGCGTTCCAGGTGAACTTCTGCATGCGGATCACCCGGTCCCACCCCGGCGACGTGCTCGTCTTGGCGTGATACACGATCCAGTCCTCCGTGCCGTCGGGCGACTTGGTGAACCCCGCGTGCCCCACGCCCACCACGCCCTCGCCCGAAACGAACACGGGCCCGCTCTTCGTCCAGCTGGCGGCCGACATCGGGTCCGCGCCGGTCAGCCGCAGCTGGCCCAGGCGGTAGTCGGGAAGCCACGACTCGCGCGTGGAGTAGATGATGAAAGTCTGCCCGTTGCGCTGAAGGAACTCCGGCCCCTCCTGCAGGTCGAGCTCCGTCCCCCGCTCCCACGGCTCCACCGGCGAGCTGATGCGTACCCGCGCGCCGCTGATGGTGTACGGGTTGGACATCCGCGCGATGTACAGGTGCTGCGGCGTGCGGTCGGTGGCGGCGTTCTGCTCCCACCCCGACCAGGCGGCGTACAGCTGCCCGTTGATGGTGGCCACGGAAACGTCGATGGCCCACTTGCTCTCGCCCGCCTGCGCCGGGTCGTCCCCCGTGTACAGCATCCCCCGGTCGACGTACGTGCCCTGCGGGTCGCTGCCGACGGACTCCAGCACGCCGCTGCGCTGGTGGATGTATGGCGGCCCCGCGCTTCCCGCGGCGTAGTAGATGTACCAGCGGTCGCCGATGCGGTGAAGCTCGGGGGCCCAGACGTTGGTGGAGTTCCATCCGGTCGCGGGCGGCGTCCACACCCGCACCCCGTTGCCCGCGACGCCGGTGAGGGTGGTCGACTTCGTCACCCAGATGCCGCCGTCGCGCGACTGCACCATGTGGTACGAGCCCCCGTCGCGCACCACCCAGGGGTCCGCCCCCGCGACCACCGGGTTGGCGAAGGTGCACTGCGCCGTCGGCGGCGGCTCGATGGTGCCCGGGCCGTCGCCGCACCCCGCCAGAAGCAGCGGCAGCGCGGCGATCCGAAGCCAGTCCGTTCCTTTCATCAACAAATCCTTCGCCAGCGGTCCCGGAAAAAGGGCCGCGGACGGCCGCACGGGGCGGCCGTCCGCGGCTTTGAATCTCGCTGAACCATCCCCGCGTTACCAGCCGGGGTTCTGCTTGACGTTCGGGTTCAGGTTCGTTTCCGTCGAGGGAATGGGGAGCAGCGCCCGGTGCGGCGCGAAGGCGTCGAAGTCCGGGTCGCGCGCGCGCAGCGTGGTGATGCGCCCCGCGTCCGTCAGCCATCCCTGCCGCGCCAGCCACAGCCACCGCTCGTTCTCCAGCCCCAGCTCCAGCAGGATCTGGTGCTCGATCTCGGCGCGCATGGCGGCCTGCGACATCCCCGCGGCAAGCGGCGCCAGCCCGGCACGGGCACGCACGCGATTCACCAGCGGCCGCGCCAGCTCCACCTGGTTGTTCTCGGTGAGCGCCTCGGCATGGAGCAGCAGCACGCCGCCCAGCCGCATCACCTCGACGTTCACGGGGTTGTCCCAGTCCTGGTCGGTCTTGTAGTACTCGCCGAACTTCTTCCAGAACTCGTCGCCCAGGCGGTTGCCGTAGCGGGTGGCGAAAGGCGTGCCGTACACGTCCATGCCGCCGGGACGGTTGTAGAAGAGCGTGGCGTCCAGCCGCGGGTCGGTGCCGCCGGCCGTCGTCGTCTCCTTGCGGAACTCGTCCACGTACCACTGGCGGGGCTCACCGTCGCAGAAGCCCACGCCGCAGGGGCCCATCATCTTGATGATGTTCTGCCCG
>NZ_DATBNB010000909.1 GCF_036554565.1 Longimicrobium sp.
CCCCTCTCCCGCTTGCGGGAGAGGGGCCGGGGGAGAGGGCAGCCGGGGCATGCGCCGGCCCCGTTCGAAACGCCCCTGCCCTGCGGCCTCTGCACGGATGCCCGCTGCCGCGCCCCGGCTGGTTCGTGTCCGCGGCTAGATCCTTCGGCCCGCGAAGTGGCGTGAGCGGGCGAGTGAGGCGTGGCTTGGCGTCAGGATGACAGGGCCGCGGTGGACGCCGAAAGTACGGACGCGCACCACACTGGCTCCCTTCCCCCGCGCAGTTTGCGGGGGAAGGGCTGGGGATGGGGGGCGCCGGTCGACGCGCCAACCCTGGCCGAAGCGCGATCGAAGTTCTCCCTATATCCCCGTTCCCCCACCCGCCTGGCCCGCCCGATGCAGCGCAATCATCCACTCCCGCTTCCACGCACCACTCCTAAAGCAGGGGCGCCGCGCATGGTCCCAATCCTCGTCCGAAGCGCAGTTCTCGCGGGTACCGTCCTCGTTCCTCTCACCGCATCCGCGCAAGCCCGGTTGGCGGCCGGCAACGCCCCACCCTCAGCGGTTCAGCGCGTTGATTCCGCCGCCGTGCTGCGCCAGGCGCGGAGCGCGCAGTCGGCGTTCGAGCACTTTCGCTATCGCTACATCCCCATCAGCCAGAGCGGCGTCGGGAGCTCGCAGCGGTGCGACCACCGGGTGGGCCGGTTCTGCTTCTGGCTGGACGACGACAACGAGCAGGACCCGCCGCCCGAGCACCGCAGGGTGCCGCCCCGCCGCGCGGAGCTGATCGCGTCGCTGGACCGGGCGGCGGCCGCGTTGCCGGGGGACGGTTGGATCGCCGGGCAGCGCGTGCGCTACCTGTCCGAGGCGGGGCAGATGGAGCGGGCGGTCGCCGCCGCGCGCGAGTGCCGCGCCCAGGCGTGGTGGTGTGCCGCGCTGGAAGGCTACGCGCTGCACGACTCCGGGCGCTTCGCCGAGTCCGAGGCCGCGTTCACCCGCGCGCTGGGCGCGATGCCGGCTGCCGAACGCGAGGAGTGGACGGACCTTCTGCCTCTGCTCCCCGCGGATGCGGGCCGTCCCTGGCGGCGCGCGAACGCGGCCGAGCGCGAGGCGCTCGCCCGGCGGATGTGGTGGCTGGCCGACCCGCTGTGGTCGGAGCCGGGAAACGACCGCTGGACGGAGCACGCGACCCGCTGGGTGTTCCACCGCATGCAGGACCGCGCACGCGTCACGGAGGGACTGCCGTGGAGGACCGACTCGGGCGAGCTCCTGGTGCGCTACGGCCGCCACGTGTGGTGGGAGCGGTACATCCGCGGTGCGGGTAGGCAGGACGGGCTGGTCAGCTACGTAAAGCCGCGCACCAGCGAGTTCCTTCCGCCGCTGGCCGCCGCCATGGACCCGGCCCGGCTGGACGAACGGGCGTGGGCGGACGACGGCGTTCCCGACGTCACGCGGTACGCCCCGGCCTACGCTCACCGGTTCGTGGAGCTGCCGCACGATCTGGCCGTCTTCCGGCGGGGCACGGAGGCCGAGGTGGTGGGTGCATACGCCATGGAGCGCGACAGCCTTCCGCGCGTCCCCCGCATCCGCGCCGCCCTCGTCGCCATGGCCGAAGTGGACGCGCCCGCCATCGTGGTCCGGGGTACGGGGTACTCCCCGCGGGGCGCGCTGCGGCTGCGGCTGGCGCCGGGGGCCACGGTCGTCAGCCTGGAGGTGCGCGAGGATTCCACGCGCATCGTCGGGCGCTGGCGGCAGGCGATGGTGCTGCAGCCCGGCGAGCACGCGTCGGACCTGCTGCTGCTCGCCGACGCGCAGGCCCGCCCGGCCACGCTGGACGAGGCCGCCCCGCTGGCCCGCGGCAGCGGCACGGCCGCCCCGGGCGAAACCTTCGCGGTGTATTGGGAGATGTACGACGTGCCGCCGGGGACGGACAGCATGGGCGTGGCGCTTCAGCTGGTGCCGGGGCAGCCCGGGTGGGGGCGGCGGCAGCTGGAGGCGGTGGGGCTGGCGCGCGCGGGACGGGCGGTGAGCATGCGGTGGAACGAGGAGGCGCAGAGCGGGCCCATCGTCGGGCGCTCGCTGGGCGTGAGGCTTCCCCCGGACCTGCGCCGGGGCGACTACACGCTGGAGGTGGAGGTGCGGGTTCCCGGGCGCGAGCCCGTCGTCATCCGCCGCCCCCTCACCGTCGCCCGCCCGCGGGAGGACGGACGACGCTGATTCGCGGCGCCAACCCCGGCACGGGCGACTGAAGTCGCTGCAACGACCACACGAAGTCTGCCTTCGCAGACTGGCTGGCGCGTAGTGCGAGTTCGGCCCTGTGGCGCGACCGGAGCCCGGTGCAGTTCTCCCCCTCTCCCGCTTGCGGGAGAGGGGGCCGGGGGGCGGGCCGGGGGGAGAGGGCAGCCGGGGCATGCGCCGGCCCCGTTCGAAACGCCCCGGCCCCGTTCGAAACGCCCCTGCCCTGCGGCCTCTGCACTCATGCCCGCTGCCGCGCCCGCGCTGGTTCGTGTCCGCGGCTGGATCCTTCGGCCCGCGAAGTGGCCTGAGCGGGCAAGTGAGGCGTGGCTTGGCCTCAGGCGTGGCTTGGCCTCAGGATGACAGGGCCGCGGTGCGCCGGGGGGATGAGGTGCGCTTCGGCAGTTGCGGGGCGTTCCGGATCGCAACGAACTGCTGGACGCGGCGGCGGAACCATTTATATTGCACCCCGGTAGGACCAGACGGGCCCCGGGCGCCAATCCCCTCGCGCGCCCGTCCTTTCTCTCCCTGCACTTCCCGCGGGACCGCGTTCGCGCCCCACTCTCCCGCTGAACACCCACCTTCGGTCATCCACCGGAATGATGAACCGCACATCCGCCCCGCTGCTGGGCGCCGTTCTGGCGGCCGCCATGGCATCGTCGCCCGCCGGCGCGCAGCAGGCCATCCGCGCCGGCCAGACCATCAACGGCTCGCTGACGGCGTCGGATCCCAAGCTGGACGACGACTCGCACTTCGACCTGTACGTCTACCGCGGCAGGGCCGGCGAGCGCATCACCATCACCATGAATTCCACCGCCTTCGACGCCATTCTGGCCGGCGGGCCCACGATCCAGGGCGGCCGGGTGCAGTCGGTGGACGTGGACGACGACGGCGGGGGCGGGACCAACGCCCGGATGGAAGCCACGGTGCCCGCGAGCGGCGTCTACTACTTCCACGCCAACTCGATCTCCGGCGGAGACACCGGTGCCTACACCCTCTCGGTGCAGGCCGGCGGCGCGCCCCCGGAAGAACCGCCCCCGCCGCAGCGCCGCACCGGCGGACAGGCGCAGCCGGGCACCATCCGCTCCGGCCAAACGGTCAACGGGCAGCTCACCGCCTCGGACCCCAAGCTGGGCGACGACTCGCACTACGACCTGTACACGTACCAGGGAACGCCGGGCGAGAACATCGAGATCACCATGACGTCCTCGGCGTTCGACGCGTACCTGGGCGGCGGGCCCGGCGCGGACGAAGCCATCCAAGGCACCGACACGGACGACGACGGCGGCGGCGGCACCGACGCGCGGCTGCGGGTACAGGTGCCCGCCAGCGGCCGCTACGTGATCCGCGCCAACTCTCTGAGCGGCGACATGACCGGCGCGTACACGCTGTCGGTGCAGCCCGCGGGGCGCGTGGTGCGCCGCCGCAGCCGCAACGAGCCTCGGCAGACGGGCGGAAACTACCCCGCCGTGCGCATGGGCCAGCAGGTCACCGGGCGGCTGGAAACGTCGGACCCCAAGCTCGACGACGGGTCGCACTACGACGTGTTCACGTACTCCGGCAACCCGGGCGACGAGATCGTCATCACCCTGTCGTCCACCTCGTTCGACCCGTACCTGACCCTGGCCCGCATGTTCGGCGGCGACGTGGAGCGGGTGGCGCAGGACGACGACAGCGGCCCGGGCAACAACGCGCAGGTGCGGGCGACGCTCAACCAGACGGGCACGTACGTGATCATGGCCAACTCGTTCAGCGCCGACGAGACGGGCCCGTATTCGCTGATCGTGCAGCGCGCCGACCAGGTGCCCACCAGCCAGGAGCGGGGCAACGCGTCGGGCATGACGGCGCTGCAGGCTGGGCGGCCGGTGACGGGGCGGCTGGAGCGCAGCGACCCCATGCTTTCCGACAGCTCGTATGCCGACAACTACCTCTACCGCGGCACGCCGGGCGAAGAGGTGCTGGTGACCATGCGTTCCTCGGACTTCGACGCGTTCCTCACCGTCGGCTCCACGGACGGCGAGGACGTGAGCGACGTGCGCCACGACGACGACGGCGGCGGCGGCACCAACTCGCAGCTCCGCGTGCGGGTGAACGAGAACGGGCTGTACCTGGTGCGGGCCAACTCGGTGCGGCCGCGCACCACCGGCTCGTACACGCTGACGGTGGAGCGCGTGACCGGCACCCAGAGCGCCGGCGGCAACACCTCGGCCCCGGGCGGCACCCGTTCGCAGCTGACGGGCAAGTGGGTGGCCGGCTACCCCGCCGTCCGCAACCCGCAGTACAACACCATGCGCGAGCAGGTGCAGGCGGAGCAGCGGATGGAAGCGTTCGCCCAGCAGCTGAACGAGAACTTTCCCCTCCCCCGCAACGTTCCGCTGCTGTTCAGCGAGTGCGGCGACCCCAACGCCTTCTACAGCCCCAGCGAAGGCCGGGTGACGTTCTGCTATGAGATGATCGACTACCTGAACGGCATCTTCCGCCAGGCCACGTCCAACGCCGACGATCTGCGCGAAAAGATGGACGGCGCGTTCGCCTTCATCATGATGCACGAGGTGGGGCACGCCCTGCGCCACCAGCTGGACCTGCCGGTAACGGGACGCGAAGAGGACGCGGCCGACCAGCTGGCCGCCCTGGTGCTGCTGCAGGACGGCGACAAGGGCGCCAACGCGGCCGTCGCGGGCGCGCTGGCCCTGCAGACGGGCAACCAGTTCGACGACTCCGACTACGCCGACGAGCACTCGCTGGGGCCGCAGCGGCTGTACAACATCGTGTGCTGGATCTACGGCTCCGATCCGCAGAAGTACCAGCACTGGGTGACGAACGGCCTGCTGCCCCAGGCGCGCGCGGGCCGCTGCCCCGCCGAGTACGAGCAGATGTCCAAGGCCTGGACGCGGCTCCTGG
>NZ_DATBNB010000910.1 GCF_036554565.1 Longimicrobium sp.
CCTGCGCTTGAACGGCCGCGCGTGCGCCTGCCACAGCACGTGCCGCAGCACGCCGGGCGTGCGGAACGGCCCCAGCGGCGCCACCTCCGACACCCCCCAGTCCAGCAGCATCTGCACGTCGCCCGCTACTTCCGGGCTCAGGTCCATCACCGCCAGCACCGGCACCGACGGGAACCGCTTCAGCAGGTCGCGCACGAGCGGCAGGCGCACTCCGCTGGGTTCGCCCGCGTACGGATCCACCACCACGTTGCTCGAGGGTGACGCGCTGCGCAGCGCGTCGTCGAGCTCGTCCCACCCGGGCTCCACGACGTCGTAGCGCGGTGGCACGTTCGTGAACAGGCTCCGCAGGGAAGGCTCCATCACCATCAACAGCAAACGCTTGCGGGAGATGCTGCGCGCATCTGGCGGAACAGGGGCGGTCATCTGCGCACGACGGCTCGTTGACTAGTGGTCAAAGTGGACGACAGAATAGGCGCCACGTGCCTCACTCACCCACCCAGTTCAGGAGCTTTACCCATGAAGTCCATGCGTCTCATGGCCGCCGCCGCATTCCTGGTGCTCGCCGCCTGCTCGTCGTCCGCCACCGAGCCCGCCACCCCCCGCGCCGACCGCCCCCGCTTCGACGGCGGGAACTCTCTGGGCTCGGGAAACGCCACGGGTGAAAACGGCGGCGGCATGATGGGATCGGGGAACGACGGATCCACGACCACCACCTCGTCTGACTCCACCGGGGCGGTCGATGGCCGGGGAGGCAACGGGATGGGATCGGGCAACTAGCTCCGCCCTCACGACATCGCCGTAGCTCCACCCGCGTGCAGGGACGCCAGGAGGTCGGCTGCCACCGTATCGGTTTTCGCGGACCGATGCGGTTCGGCAGGTCGTAACGACTGCGGTGCCACGCGTGCCCGCACCGCCTCCAGCGCCCTCTCCGCTCTGACCAGCACGTCGGCTTCTCCAACCTCGCCCGCCACGTCCATGGCCTGTTTCAGCGCTCCCTCCGACAGGTCCCACTCAGCCAGGGCGCTTGCGCCCAACGCCGCCTCCAGCATCGCGGGGGCGGCGGTCCGGGCAACGAAGGGAATTGCGGCGAGTTCCCACAGCTCCAGCCACGCGCGCCCAAATGCTTCGCGATGACCGATCTCGCCGGCTGCCCTCGCGAGGGCGCCCGCCACGCGAATCCGATCCTCCGGATCTTCGAAAAAGTCGAGGAGGTCCTTGAGTAGCGAGAACGCGCGGCGAGGATGGCCGCGCATGAGCCAGAGAGTGGCTACATCATGCGCCAGGGCAGGAAGGCGGTGGTGTCCCGTCTGGTAGATGCAGAACGCCTGCATCGCAAGTGGCTCAGCGCGGTCCAGGTCGCCGGCCCACATGTGCACGACGCAGAGATCGTGAAGGACTTCGCCCTGCCGTTCGCGCAGCCGGTGCTTTCTCGCGACTCGCAGTGCGTCGCGCAGCATGCGCAGCGACGCCGGGTAGTTGCCCTGCTTAAGGAAGAGGTTTCCCAGGCTGTTCAGCCCCATCGTCTGCGCTTCCCAGTCCCCGCTGGCGGCGGCCACCCGAACGCATCGGCGGATCCACTGCTCCGCTTCGCGCAGGCGGCCACGCTTGCGAAGAAGCCGCCCGACCGTCCATGCGTAGCGCGGGTGCTCGGGCCAGGCGAGCGCGGCGGCTTCGGCAAAGGCCAGCGCCGTGGACCATGCCTCGCGCGTGAGCGCCCAGTCGGTCACGCAGAGGCACGCACGCGCGATGGGCTCCGGCGTGGGATCGCCGGCCAGCTCGCCCACCAGCACGGCCAGCGGATAGCGCAGCTCCGGCTCCCAAGACGCGACCAGCATCTCGCACTCCCAGGCCCGCATGGCCTCGGCGTCGAAGAGGGCGGGGCGCGCCTCGGGCGTTTCGGCGGCCCACATGAGCACGCCGCGAAGCGTCTGCCACACCGCAAGCGACACTTCCGCGCCCAGCTCGCGGACGATTTCCGCGCCTGCCACCTCGCCGCCGGGAATGCTCAGCGGGCCCGTGAACTCGGCGGTGCGCGGGTGCCCGCCGGGGCGGGCGGCGTTTGGCTTCATCGGGCGCTCCTGGCTGGGTGCTTGCAAACGTGGACGGCGGAACCGCGCCGCGGCGCCCGCGCATCATCTTTCCCGGCCCATTTTAAGCCTGGCGCAAACCGCCGTCTACAAGCGTACAGGACCGCCCCCCATGTGCCACCGACCGCACAAACTCGGCACTTGTGCAGTTCAAGTGGACGAAGTAGACTAATGCTGTTTCGTCTACTTTGTCCACCAAAAGCGCGGGGGAAAGAACGATGTCCGTCCGGCCGCAGCCGTCCATCGACCGGCTACGCAACGCGATTGTCCTGCGGGTGCAGGCCACCTCGCTGCGTGCGGTGGCGCGGCAGGTGGGAATGAGCCCCAGCGGGCTCGACAAGTTCCTGTCCGGCGGCACGCCGTACACCAAGAGCCGGCGCAAGCTTTTCGACTGGCTTCACCGCGAGCGCCACAACCTGCATTCCGACCTTACCGCCGATGGCATCGCGGCGGCGCTGGGTGCCCTGGTGCGCGACCTTGCTCCCGACCGGCGCGAAGAGGCGCTGCACACGCTGCTGGGCACCCTGCGCGACGTCTACGGCGCGCAGCCCGACACCGCGCCGCCCTGGCTGGCGCAGCTTGCCAGCATGGCCGAGGACGGCACCGCCTTCCACGAAGACGACGTGCCCCGCGCGCGGCTGTCGCTGGAAGACGACGACGCCGGGCACGCTGCCGCGGTGGGAGGGGCCTGAAGCACCACGAAACACAAAAAAGCAGCCACAGGCCGCACCCCGCTGCGATCCCGGCTGCACCGCGTTCTAATTGCCAGGCAGGGTGTGACGTCAGCTGGAAAGCCAGGTGCGGAGATCGTCTGTTTTGCGCGTTGACGGCGGATAAGTGGCGGGCCTAACCCGTTGCCGCCACAGCTGGTACGAGTTTTTGGGCGGGGCTTCCGGAGTGTGAGGTTCGTGCGTAGCTTGGGTCCAGTTGCCACACTGGACCACGAACCCTCAGCCGGCCACCGCCGCGCGATGAGCGAACCGAACCCGAATTCCGGCTGGCCGGAGCTTCGCCAGCTCTGGTCCGACATCCTTAACCGCCGCGCAACGGCGTGGCCCCCGGGCCGGGCCTTGGAGCAGCTGGTCATTCGCGCGTTCGAACTCGACGGTGCCGTCATCCGGCGGCCGTTCAACGTGCGGCTGGAGGGCAGCCCGATCGAGCAGCTGGACGGCGCTGTCTATGCCGCGGGCTTGCACTGCATCGTGGAGTGCAAGGACAGGCGCGAGCCGCTGAGAGCGGATGCGATCGCCAAGCTCCGGAATCAGCTGCTGAGGCGCCCCGCGGGAACGGTTGGCCTCCTCTTCAGCCGAAGCGGATATCACGAAGCGGCGAAGGTGCTCGCCCGTTACTCGGCACAGCAGCCGATCCTGCTGTGGCACAAGGAGGAGATCGATGCCATGCTGGAACGGGAGGATCCCTGCGCAATGCTGCAGCTGAAATATCGGAAGTGCGTAGAGGAGGGAAAGCCGGAGTCAAACTTGATCGAGGTGGGCCCATGAAAGTGTTCATCGCGGTGTACAAGCCGTGCGGGGCGCCGATCATTCGGCGGGTGCTGGGCCTCTGCTCTCCCGACGAGGTATACGTGTATGGTGTACGCGAGCGCTCATCCGTGCCATCGGCGGAAGACGTGGCGGTCAGCAAGCACAACGCGCGCGTGATCTGCGTGGTGGATGCCGACTCCAACAACCCCGACATCGCTTACGGCATCCAGTCAGACCTCTGGTTCCTGATCTCGTTTCCGCCGTTCGTCACCATGCACATGGCGATGCCCGAACTGACCGCCGTCCTGTTCCACAGCCCCGAGCACTTGGCGGAGATCCTGGGCGTAGAGGTGACGCAGGAAGACCTGATCCGGGCAGAGTACGTTCCTGGCGAGATTCTCGATGCGCTGATCGAGCGAAGCTCACGGGTGCATAGCCTAGACGAACTGGTCGAGCAGATCGGGGATGAGTACGCCAGCCGAATGCGCGAGTACCCGCTGATGCGCGAAATTGCCTGCTCGCTGGAGCGCGCCCTCGCCGCACCACCGGTTCAGGAGGTGATGGACTACCTCACGGGAGCGGCCCTGCTTCCCACGTGACCGTGTCGCCCACGCGGATCTCGCCGTCGTCCAGCACCTCGGCGAAGGCGCCGCCGCCCCAGTCCGGTCGCATGGCGTCCTGAAGTCCGGGGAGCACCTCGTCCATCCGCTCGCACGGCTTCGTTTCGCCCGCGATCCGCACGCGGCACCCGCCGATGCGCAGGATGCGGCCGCGCGTGTTCCGAAGGCGGATGCCCCGCAGCATCAGGTTGGCGCGCCGGCGCCAGGGCGGGGCGTCGCCGCCCAGGCGCGTCATCAGCTCGTCCCACACCTCCTGCTCGATCAGTGTCACCTGGCGGCGGCGCCCCTGGTCGGCGTTGCCCACCAAGCCGCGCCCGGCCACCAGCGTGCCCGCATCCACCGCGTCCATGGGCCCGCGCTTGGCCCGCTTGATCCAGATCGCCGCCAGTTCACCCATCGATTGCCCCTACCACGCGATCCCGTAGTCTTCGCCGTGGTGGCTGCTGCCACCCCAGAACGTGCCGTGCTGCCGGTCGAACCAGATGGCGTTGATGGGGCCGGAGGTGCGCTCCTCGAACGTCAGCTCGTAGCCCATGCGCCGGAGGTCGCTCCGCACCCAGGCGGGCATCGACTCCGCCAGCAGAATGCGCCCCGGCTGCGTCTCGTGCCCACCGAAGGAGCTGCGCATCTGGAAGCTGTTGATGTTGGGCGCCTCCGCCGCTTCCTGCACGTTCATCCCGAATTCCACCACGTTCAGAAAGAACTGCAGGAGGTTCTGGTCCTGTGAGTCGCCGCCCTGCACGGCGAACGACAGGAACGGCTTGCCGTCCTTGAGCGCCATCGTGGGCGTCAGCGTCACGCGCGGCCGCTGGCCCGGACGCAGCACGTTGAACGGGTTCTCGGCCGCGTCCAGCACGAAGCTCTGCAGCCGCTGGCTGAGGCCCACGCCCGTGCGCCCCGCGATTACCGCCGGAACCCATCCGCCGCTGGGGGTGATGGAAACCACCCACCCCTCCGCGTCCGCCGTTTCCACCGACGTCGTCCCCGAATAGAAGCTCTGCTCGAACGTAAGCCCGGCCCGCGGCGGGGCCGAGACGCTGTCGCTGCGGGCCCGGTTCCAGTTGCGAAGCAGAGCGGTAAACGGATTCGTCTGCCCCTGGAACGGGTACGGGTCGCCGGGGGCGATCGCGGGATCGTTGCGATCCGGGTTGATCAGCGCGGCGCGCCGGCGGGCGTATTCGTCGGAGAGCAGGCCGCGGATGGGCTCTTCGGGCGCGAAGTACGGGTCGCCGTAGTAGAAGTCGCGGTCGGCGAAGGCCAGGCTCATCGCCTGGTAGATCGTGTGGATGTACTTCGGCGAGTTGTAGCCCATCGCCTTGATTTCGGCGTTCTCCAGAATGTTGAGCGCCTGAAGCATGACCGGCCCCTGCTGCCAGACCGGGAGCTTGTAGACGGTGATGCCCTTGTAGCCGGTGC
>NZ_DATBNB010000911.1 GCF_036554565.1 Longimicrobium sp.
AACCCGGCTGCTCGGCGGTCTCGACGCGCTCCGTGGCGGGGTTGGGCTGCTCTCCCAGGAACTCCACCCACTGCGACTTCACGGCGGGGTAGTGCTTCGCCGCTTCCACCAACTCCATGAAGCACTCGATCATTCCCTCGAACCACTTCTGGAGCTTGGCGTCGGCAATGCGGCCGTCGGCGCCGAACATCTCGTGCGCCCTGGCCAGCGAGAACATGTCAGGATACACGTCGGCGCCCAGGTGCTCCAGCGGCACCCGCAGCGCCCACAGCCCGCGGTTGCCTCCCATCATGGACGGCGACGCCGACATCAGCAGCCCGTGCTTGCGGGTCCACGGCTGCGGGCGGAAGCGCGATACCCAGTCGATGGCGTTCTTCAGCACGCCCGGAATGGACGCGTTGTACTCGGGCGCGGCGATGATGAACGCATCCGCCTCCTTCAGCCGCCGGTGGAACTCGGCCGCGCCCGGCGGGATGCCGTCCTCCGCCTCAAGATCGCCATCGTACGAGGGGCAGTCGAAGTCCGCCATGTGCCCGCGGTCCACCGTTCCGCCGTTCTCCTGCACCACCGCCGCCGCCAGCGACGCCAGCCGGCCGTTGAGCGAGTCGGCGCGCAGCGAGGCCTCGAACACCAGCACGCGAAGGGTATCCTGCCGGGGCATTTCCATGAGCGCCGTTCGGGAGAGAGTCGGTGTCGTGACCGGACCCGCCGGAGCGCGCAAATGCCGCGCCCTGTTCCCGTTCCCGGCCGCATTGGAGTGGGGCGCAACCCTTGCTCCAGGGGCGCCCACCTTTTTTCCCACGGACCGTCGCCGGCATGGACGGCCGGGTGACATATCCTTTTTTCACGCGGAGTATGACTGGCGCCATCTGGTTCGTGGTGGTGGGCGTGCTGCTGGTGGCCATTGCGCTGTCCCGCTCGGTGCTCATCCGCCTGCCGCTTTCCACGGCCATGCTGTACCTGGCGGCCGGGTTCTTTCTCGGGCCGCACGGGGTGGGGCTCCTGCGGGTGGACATCTACACGCAGTCCGCCATCTGGGAGCGCATCACCGAGGTGGCGGTGCTCATCTCGCTCTTCGGCGCCGGGCTCAAGCTGCGCGCCCCGCTGAACGACGGGAGCTGGATGACTCCCCTGCGCCTCGCCACGGTCTCGATGACCGTGACGGTGGGGCTGGTGACGCTCGTCGGCGTGTTCGGGATGGGGCTTCCGGTGGGGGCGGCGGTCCTGCTGGGGGCCATCCTGGCGCCCACCGATCCCGTGCTCGCCTCCGACGTGCAGGTGACCCACCCGACGGACCGCGACCGCCTGCGTTTCGGCCTGACGGGCGAGGCCGGGCTGAACGACGGGACGGCGTTCCCGTTCGTGATGCTCGGCTTGGGGCTGCTGGGGCTTCACGAGATCGGCGAGATGGGATGGCGCTGGTTCGCGGTGGACCTGCTCTGGGCGGTCGCGGCCGGGCTGGGTGTCGGCGCCCTGCTGGGGACGCTGGTGGGACGCCTGGTCATCTACCTTCGCCAGGTTCATCGCGAGGCGGTGGGGCTGGACGATTTCCTGGCGCTGGGCTTGATCGCGCTGTCCTACGGCCTGGCCCTGCTGGTCATGGGCTACGGCTTTCTCGCGGTGTTCGCGGCGGGGCTGGCGCTGCGGCGCATCGAGCGGCGGTCCACGGGCGGTGAGGCGCCGCCGGAAGACGTGGCGCTCGCCGGCTCCGCGGCCGAGGCGGAAGAGGTGGCCACCCATCCGGACAAGGCGCCCGCGTACATGGCCCAGGCGGCGCTGGGGTTCGTGGAGCAGCTGGAACGGATCGGCGTAGTGGCGGTGGTGCTGCTGCTGGGCGGGATGATCTCGTGGAACTTTCTTCCGGGGGTGGCGCTGTGGTTCGTCCCCCTGCTGTTCCTGGTAATCCGCCCCGTGTCGGTGTTCGTGGGGCTGCTCGGCTCCAGCGCCACGCAGGTCCAACGCGGGATGATCGCGTGGTTCGGCATCCGCGGTATCGGCTCGGTGTATTACCTGACGTACGCCATGCAGCACGGGCTGCCCGAGCAGTTCAGCCGCGCCGTCGCCGCGCTGGTCCTGGCCACTGTCGCCGTTTCCGCCCTCGTCCACGGCATTTCCGTCACGCCGCTGATGGGCCTGTACACTCGCGGGCGGGAAAAGGAGGAGGCCGAGTGTGAGTCGAGTGCATCAGGCCAGCCAGAGCGCGAGGTGTCATCCTGAGCGCCGCGGTCTCGGCCGCCGTGGGGCCCTCACCCGTCCTCGCTTAGGCTCGTCCACCCTCTCCCACAAACAGCGTGGGAGAGGGGGTACACCCCAGATATTGCCGCGCCTAAGTGCTTGATGCGCTGTAGCTTGTCATCCTGAGTCCCAGGCGCGCGGCACTCGCCCCGCCCGCCTAGCCTCGCGGGCCGAAGGATCTAACGGCGGAAGGGAAACAAGCCAGGGCGCGGCAGCGGTCACCACGCCCGGGGCCTCGGCTGCCGTGGGGCCCTCACCCGGCCGCGCTGACACGCGTGCCACCCTCTCCCGCAAGCGGGAGAGGGTGTACACC
>NZ_DATBNB010000912.1 GCF_036554565.1 Longimicrobium sp.
CTGCGGGAGCAGGCCCTGCTATTTGGGCGCGGCTTGGCGATGGGCACGGCCACCGGCGTATCTCTGACCGTGCCCGGGACGGAGCGGCTGCAGTCCGCCGCTGGAGCCATCGGCGACCAATTGCGGGATGCGCTCGCGCGCGCCGTGACGATGTTCAACGGGCTGAGGGACAAGCTGAGTCCTGAAGCACTGGGCCTGCGTGAGACGATCACCGAACTCCGCGGCTTGGTTGGCATGCGAGTAAACCGCGAGGATGTGGTCGCGGCCGGCGCGGCTGTCCAGATGCCCCGCCTTCTGCGTAGCCTAGTCACGGCGCGTGTGGTGGAGATCAACGAGGCCGGCCGCCTCATCCGAACCTCCGCGGCGACGATCTCGGCCAACATGGTGAAGGCTTCCGAGGTGGTGGGTGCAGGAATGACGCGAGTGCGGAAGGCGATAGATGATCGGTTCCGCCTTGGCAAGGAAATCGGGCGCTTCGCACTACAGCAGGCACCGCAGTTTGTGCAGAACGCCGCGGGGGCGATCAGCTCCGGCGCGCCGCCGCACATTGCGTTGGCGATGGCCGGGGCGATGGAGGTGCTCGGGCCGATGATGGAGCGGCTTGCGCCCGTAGTGGGTGCGCTGGTCGAACCGCTGGCGATCATCGGGGAGATGATGGCAGTGTCCATCATCCCGGTTCTTAAGCTGCTCGCGGGCCCCATGAGGGTGCTGGCCCTCGCCACCACTTACGTCCAGGAAGCGTTCGGCCGAATCATCCGGGTGATCGGGCGCATGCTGGACGCACTGAACCCCTTCGGCGGTAACTCCCCCCTCACGAGGTGGGGCGACGCGATGATCGATTCCGCGGAGGAGGCGCGCCGGAAGATTGGCGCCCTGGACTTCGACAGCGCCGCCAACGGGCTGAATCAGCTCGCGCGCGCGGCGGTAAACGCCGTCGAGGGCTTAAAGGTCGGCCAATACGCCTACGCCGCCACCATCGGCCGTGCAGCCGCGGCACCTCGCCCCCCGCTTCCGCCGCCACCCACGCCCCCGGACGGCCGAGGAACGACGAGGGTGGACGAGGGGCGTGGCGCAATCGTGCAGGGCGGCAACACCACGTGGGTGTTCCAGTCGGCCGAAAGTGAAAGTGCGGACGACATGTACGCGAGGTGGTACCGGGGGGCGGAGAGCGCCGCCGCCAGTGATCCGCGCGCACGCGCTACCCTCGCCAGCATGCCGCGGCCGAGGTTCGCCTGATGCCGTTCCTAGCTGCGAATGGGCTGACGCTCGACATGGTGTCGCTCCGCCAGCGTGAGAGGGTGACGCGCGGTGAATTGGTGCGTGCGTTCGACAACACGCTGCTGGACGGTCGCGATGCGGGTCGGCGCGAGTGGGAGGGCGACACGCGCCCCCTTACGAGTGCTGAGGCTGCGGCGTATGTCGCCGCGCTCGCGGGGGACGTTCCCCTTACAGGCGACGCGCTGGTCTCCCCGGCAACTGTGAATGTCACGGTTCGCGACAGGTCGTTCGAGCGGGTAAAGAACGGATTCGAGGTGGTGCTGTCCTTGACGTTTCAGGAGGTGTGACGCGTGGCCACCCCGTCACCCGCACTGTTGGCGCTATGGCAGTCCGGCAAGTTCGTAACGCACTTGGATGTGCTGATCGAGCGGCCGGACGGCGTGGAAACCGTCATGCAGTCGTACCGATCTTTCGGCGGCCGCAACTGGATACGTACCCTCTCGGTGTCCCCTTCTTCGGGCGACAGCCCTATCGGTTCCGGAAAGCTGTCCCTGCACCGCGAGGTGGGCGCGGCGTCGCTGGCGGTGCTGATGACCGGCTCGGCTCTTAACCAGAACGGTGGGGCGTACGCCCCCGCCATCGAGTTCGGACGCGAGGTGCAGATCAACGCCTGCATACTCCCGCCGGGTGTTGAGCCTGCGGACGAGGACTGGATCCCGATACTGAGCGGCTTCGCCGACGATCCGCAGTGGGGTGGGGGCTCCACTGTTGAGGTGCCGCTGCGAGATCTCGCAGGACCCTTAGCCGACACCTACTTCCGTGAAGCTAGGCAGTTCGGGGACGCGGACAACCCGCCGCTGGCGCACGTGGCCGGTCAGTCGATTCTAGACGGGGAGATGGGCCCGGGGCAGTACACGCTCGAAAGCTACCCGGACGCGACCACGTTCGAAGTCACGCGCTTCGACGTTGAGGACACATCCGTGTGGGAATCTCTGGAGAAACTTGCGGAGGCGGCCGGACGCATTGCACGAACCCGTCGGAACTACGCTGCGGGCACCTTCGCGGTCTCCTTCGTCGCGCCGCCTCGGGACGTAACGACGCCTGCCTACCGCGTAGATCCGTCTACCTACCTGAACGTCACCAATATCAGCACGGCAGGGCGGGACGCGCGGACGATCGTGCGCGCTTACGCCTATACGGAGGGCGGAGTCGAACTGGTGTCGCAGATGCCACCGGAGTCGGATGTTGGTTCAGACCCGTTGGTAAAGCAGTACGGACCGCGGTTGTGGCAGTATCCGTTCGAGCGGGGCCATCCGATCAACTCGCAGCCGGAATTGGAC